>JAGACT010000197.1 GCA_017613995.1 Eubacteriaceae bacterium | reverse complement strand
TGTAGCTCAGGTGGGCATACATTGTCTGGTATCCGTCGGCATGGGCGATGATGATGTAGTTGCCCCAGGAGAAATGACCCCATTCGGTCTTGAGGACCGTTCCCGAGTCGGAAGCGTAGATGCCGGTGCCTTCGCGGTTTGCGATATCCACGGCATGGAAGCCCGCATGGGAATCCCCTTCCCTGGACGTGTCGGTTATGAGTCCCGTGGTGGGCACCACGAAGCGACCCTCGGAGTAGGCCTCCGGCAGGGGCCTGGTCCCCTTGGCCCGCATCTCCGTCACGGGTTCGCGGATGTACTGTTCCTCGATGATCTCCTCTCCGACCATGATGCCGTTGACGCTGGTCACGTAGGAGTGGACCTTCTTTCGCCCGTCGGAGCCCGTGGTGGTGGTGAACAGCTCTCCTATGTAATAGTAGTCGCTGTCGTATTCCTTTATCTCGAAGGGTACCGTGATCTCGTAGTCCACTTCCTCCACTGCCACCAGGTTGAGCATAAGGCTGTCGTCCGCGGCGGTCTTCGGAGTGAGGTCCGCGGAGAAGATGAGGGACGTGGAGGGGATGCCGGAAGACGTGAAGAAATTCTCCGCGTCGTAGTTGGCGTATCCGGGCCGGCTCGTCTCCTGGGAAGGATTCGAACTTCCTCCGGCCTCCAGGCTGTAGTCCACGACCTTCTTCGCGCCCTCCGGGGCGTCGTAATTGTTCAGTCCGTTCACAGCCAGGGCGCAGAGGTATCTGACCGCTTCATCCACGGTATAGTCCGAGCCGATGGCGATTATCTTTTCCTTTACTCCCAGCTCCTCCTGGGTGGACAGCTCCGTGATATCTATAAGTTTGAACCATCCCTGCGGAGAGGAACGGAAAAGCCCTATAAAGCGCTGGATGGCTTCCTGTGCATCCGCAGCGGAGGCCAGCTTGATAGCTTCCGTACCGTCTATGGTTATGACGGCGCCCCTGCAGAAGAGGGGGAATTCAAGAGAGGAGAGCTTCTCGTACACGCCGTCGGTATCCATGACGTTTTTGTGGCTCAGCCTCAGAACGATGCTGGAGGTGACGGTCCTCTCGAAATAGATGGAAGGCAGGTCATACTCCTCCACCAGGTCCTCCTGATACCGGTCGAGGGCCCGGTCCACCGCCGCCAGGGAAGTGACGGTGCCGAGACTGTTGCCGTTGAAGTGGACGTCATAGCATACCAGGTATCCCGAGATCAGGGTAAAGACCAGAATGGCCGCGATGCTGCCGGCCGTGAAAACGAGGGGCTTTCTGTTGGCGGAGAAGAATGAGCCGATACGGGATGCCGTCTCCGAGAAGAAGTAACGGATCCGGAAGAAGACGGAAGGTGACGTCTCCCGGTCCTCCTGACGGTTCTCGGGCACGTCAAGCAGGCCTCCCTGCTCTCTGCAGGAGGCGACGAGCGCGCTGTTTTCCTTTCTTATCCGGTCCGCCAGGGCATGGTCGAGCAGTCTCTGACGGCGGTCGAGTTTCCTCAGCTGGCGGCGTACCATGCGGTCGCTGCGTTCAGCTTCGGTCAGTTTGGGATTGAATCCAAATGCCATGATTGCCCCGCTGTTTAGGTATTGTTACTCTCAGTTTACCATAAAAAAGCCGCCGTTATTACCCTTTAGACCCCTTTGGGCAAAAATATTTTTGATAAAAAGGACATTTTTTATGATATAATGTAAAAAAGAGAACCAAAGGAGGTGTTGACGGCATGTTCTGCGTCGACGATTATGTTGTCTATTCGAATACCGGCGTATGCAAAGTCGTGGCCGTCGGCACGCTCGAAGGATTCGAAGAAGGGCTGATATACTATACCCTCAAGCCCGTCACGAGACCTGAAACGGTGTTCATTCCGGTGGACGCCGACGTCTATGTCCGCAAGGTCATCTCCCGGGAAGAAGCCCTTGAGCTGGTGGACCGCATCCCCACCATAAAGGAGGACACCGCCACCAGCGGGATGGATCCCCGCAGCCTGGGCGAGTACTACAAGAAAAAGATGGCGACCCATCAGAGCGACGAGCTGATCCGCATGATAAAGACCATCTACTCCAAGGGACAGCGTCTGGCCCGTAACGGCAAGAAGCTCATAAAGACCGACGCCGATTACAAAAAGAAGGCGGAGGATATCCTGTACAACGAACTGGCGATAGCCCTGGACATCCCGCCAGGGGAGATAGAGGATTTCATCTGCACCAGGCTGGGCACGACCGCCGCCATGGAGGATGCCTGAAGCACGCGAACGCTTTGCCGGCGGAATTATCCGCCGGATTTATTTGTTTTGATTTACTTTGCGGATATGGTATTATAATATACAGTGTAAACTGTATTTTTTTTGTTCGGTATAACAGGAGACGGAATGGCGGAAAGCATATGGAACGGATACGGCGGCGGCGCCCTCGATGAACTCGGGAAGATATCCGACAGATACAAAATGTGCCTTGACGAAGGCAAGACGGAAAGGGAGTGCGCGTCCCTCATAGTCAGGGAAGCCGAAAAGGCAGGTTACAGGGACCTTTCCGTATACATCGCGGAGGGCCGCTCCCTCGGGCCCGGAGACAAAGTGTATTCGGTATGCATGAACAAGTCCGTGGCGCTGTTCAACATCGGAAGAAGGCCGCTGACGGAAGGCATGAACATACTGGGTGCCCATACGGATTCCCCCAGACTGGATATAAAACAGAACCCCCTGTACGAAACGGAGGGGCTGGCCTATCTGGACACCCATTACTACGGCGGCATAAAGAAATACCAGTGGGTCTCGATCCCCCTGGCCATCCACGGGGTGGTGTGCAGAAAGGACGGTACGGCTGTCACGGTCTGCATAGGGGAGGATGAGAACGATCCGGTGTTCGTCATAACCGACCTGCTGGTACACCTGGCGGGCAGGCAGATGGAAAAGACCGCCTCCGGAGTCATAGAAGGAGAGAGTCTCGACATACTCATAGGAAACAGGCCCCTGTCGGGTCTCGGGGAAAAGGAAGAGGCCGTCAGGGCCAACGTACTGTCCCTTCTGAAGGAAAAGTACGGTATCGAAGAGGAGGATCTGGCCTCCGCGGAACTGGAAGTCGTTCCCGCGGGAAAGGCCCGGGATCTGGGATTCGACCGCAGCATGATCCTGGCCTACGCCCAGGACGACAGGGTATGCGCATTCACGTCCCTCTTCGCCATGCTTCAGACTGAAGAGCCCGAACGCACGGCCTGCACCCTGCTGGTGGACAAGGAAGAGATCGGCAGCGTCGGTGCCACAGGCATGCACTCGAGGTTCTTCGAGAACACCGTCGCCGAGATACTGGCACTGTGCGGCGAAAAGGACTATATCGCCCTGAAGCGCACGATGGCGAACAGCTGCATGCTTTCCAGCGACGTCAGCGCGGGCTACGATCCCCTTTATGCCGACGTCTTCGAGAAGCGCTCCTCCGCCTTCATTTCCCGGGGAGTATCCTTCAACAAGTTTACGGGAGTGAAGGGCAAGAGCGGGTCCAACGACACGGGGGCTGAATACCTTGCCCTGATAAGGAGGATAATGGACGACGCTGATGTCCGCTACCAGTTTTCAGAGCTCGGAAAGGTGGACGCGGGAGGCGGAGGCACCATCGCGTACATAATGGCGAATTACGGTATGCAGGTCATCGACAGCGGCGTGGCGGTGCTGTCCATGCACGCCCCCTTCGAGGTGACCAGCAAGGCCGACATTTACGAAGCAGTGAAATGCTACAGGGCGTTTCTTAAATACGCACGATAAAAAACGGAGGTATGAAATGACAGGTTACGATCCTATTTTCGAGGAATACGAATCAGTGGTGCGCTCCTATCCGCGCTCATTCCCCACGACCTTCACCAGGTCGAAGGGCAGCCTGATGTACGACAGCGAGGGAAGGGAATTCATAGATTTCTTTGACGGAGCGGGAGCCCTCAATTACGGACACAACAACGATTTCATAAAGGACAGGGTCATTGATTATCTTAAGGAGGACGGCATCCTCCATGCCCTTGACATGCAGACCGTTCCGAAGGCCGAGTTCCTGGAGACCCTGGAAACGAAGGTCCTCAAACCCAGGGGACTGGACTACAAGGTCATGTTCTGCGGACCCACGGGGACCAACAGCATCGAGGCGGCTCTGAAGCTGTCGAGAAAGGTCAGGCACCGTCCCACGGTCTGGGCCATGATGGGCTGCTTCCACGGCATGACCCTGGGAGCGCTGTCCCTGACCAGCCAGAGCACGGACCGTGCGGGAGCCGGAGTTCCCCTTAACAACGTGGTCCACATCCCCGCTCCATACATGTTCCCGGAACTCGATACGATAAAATACATGGAGACGCTCCTTTCCGACGACCATTCCGGCTGTGACGTGCCCGCGGCGCTCTTCCTCGAGACCGTACAGGCCGAGGGCGGCATCCACGTGTTCTCGGAGCAGTGGCTCCGGGACGTGAGAGCTTTCTGTGACCGCCATGACATCCTCCTGGTGGTGGACGACATCCAGGTGGGATGCGCCCGTACCGGCAGATTCTTCTCCTTCGAGAGGGCGGGCATCGTTCCCGACATGGTGTGCCTGAGCAAATCCATAGGAGCCATCGGCCTTCCCATGGCCCTGCTGCTGTTCCGCCCCGAGTACGATATCTGGCTTCCCGGAGAGCACAACGGGACCTTCAGAGGACTGCAGCTGGCCTTCGTGGCCGCAAAGGCGGGACTCGAGTTCATGCTGGAGAACGGTATCGAACAGGAAGTGAAAAGGAAGGAAACGATAGTCAGGGAATTCCTGGAGAAGAACGTGGCGGCTTCTCCCGTTATAAAGGAGATCAGGGGCATCGGCCTCATCTGGGCCCTGGAGACGGGCAGCGGAGACACCGCCAAAAAGCTCGGAAAGTACTGCTTCGAGCACGGCCTGATCGCCGAAAAGTGTTCCCGTGACGGCGGCGCACTGAAGCTCATGCCGGCCCTTACCATACCGGACGAGCTGCTCCTCAAGGGACTACAGATCGTAGCGGATGCCGTGAAGTCCATCAGCTGAATCAGACAGAAAAAATAACCCGCGCATGGAACCCATGCGCGGGTATGATTTTTCAGAACTTGCGGGACGCTCCTCCGTGGACCTGTCCCGAATCGCTTTTGTGAACGGTGGTGCCGTTCTCTTTTTTTGTCCTGGTGACTTCGTTGTAGAGGAATTCGTCCTTTGCGTTTTCCACCACGAGGCTTCCCTCCACCGCGTAGCCCCTGGCTCCGGTCTTTTCGGAAACGCTCTTCAGGCGGCTTTTCCAGCTGCCGGTGAGTATCCCCGCAGGAAGCATGCCTCCGAGAAGGGAGAGAATGGCCCCCGCCACGGGATTGCGTTGCTTCTTCGTGCCGCTGCCGGGTTTGGCAGTCATCCGGTTCCCGTCCCGGGCCATGCGCACCAGTTCCGCGGATTTCTCGGCGAAGATGCGGAAGGCGGAGGCATAGTCCCTGGATCGCAGGGAGGATCCCATCTGGTCCAGCAGGTAGGAGATACCCGCGTCGGTGAAGGCGTATGTGCCGTATCCGGAGGTGGATATGCAGGCCTCTGAGGTGGATGTCACCCACAGCAGAAGGATGCCGTCTTCCTTCATGCCGTAATAGTAGGAGAAGGCTTCATAGAAACCGTCCGCGTACTCCTGCCCCGAGTATCCCTCGGTGTCCTCGGATGTCACCACCACGATGTCGAAATCGCAGCTGACGCTGAGGGACGACAGGGTCGCCTGAAGGGAGGTGCTCTGGGAATCGGTAAGTATCCCCGCGTAATCGTATACCCTGACGGTGCTGGCGTCGGAAGCGAAGGCCGCGGAACCCATCAGCAGTACGAGGAAAATCGAAAGCAGAATGATCAGTGTTTTATTTTTCATTGGTCCTCCTCCTTCTCTACAGATAGTATGCGACCTGGGAAACCACGTAAATGACGGCTGCCAGGCCGTGGCCGAGGCCCCAGAACCATCTGGAGGCAATGGATTTATCCTCGGGAAGGTCTCCCACGAACTTGCCTGTCTGGCCGTTCATGGCGAAGGTGTAGCGGTTGCCCCGCCAGGTGGTGTTAAGGAGCCACACGGGGAAAAGGGCGTAGCGCGCCCTGGCGTTGGTCACGTCGAGGGAGGTCTCGGTCGCTTCCTTTGTCCTGTAGTCCTTAAGGGTCGAGGCGAAGGCATCTTCGGTGGAACGTTTTACCCGGGCAGTGGCCCTGGGAAGGGAACTGTCCAGAGGGATATCGTAGCGGTCCGCCATGTAGCCCGCGAGATACGCGCTTTTGAAGGGCTGTGCTTCATCCATGCCGTAGGGTTCCAGGGATTCCATCATCTCGGGACTTACCTTCGTGGAGCCGCAGACGGGAACGCCTGCAAAGGATATGCTGCCCTGGCGCTGAACGTCGAAATAGGAGGTGTCGACGCAGTCGAAGCCGTCCTCCTTCCATTCCTCTTCCTTTGTGGCCCTGTAGGTTATGTCGGCCTTCACATCGCAGTCGAAAAGCCAGAACGGGATGTAGACTCCTTTGATCTCGTCGATGTGGTTCTGGGTCCGAAACACCCTGGGAAGAAGCTTCTTCCCCTGAAGGTGCTTCGAGAAGGCCTGTTTCGCTGCGGCCTTGTCCAGCCTGAAGGGAATGACGCTGTCGGGTCTGAGGCCTCCTTCGAATGCCCTGGGCACGACGACGGGACTGTCGCAGAAGGGGCACGAGGTGGCCCCGGTGGTGCGGTCGGTAACAATCTCTCCTCCGCAGGAATCGCAGACGAAGACCGTGAGCTGGGAGGCTTCCTCTCCGCTGAAGCTGTCTATGCCCGCGGTGTCCCAGGAGATGCTGAGAGCCGCCTCTCCGGGATCGAGGGCTTTCTCGTCCCTTCCTTCGAAGTCGGAGAGAGCGTACTCCGAGTCGCAGAAGGGACATTTCAGTTTCTGGGAAGCTGAATCGAACTCCAGCCTGCCGTTGCAGGCCGGGCATTTGTAATCCAGTAATGTTGACATGGGCTCCTCCTGATATATACAGGGGCCTTGGACGAACGTACAAAGCCCCGGAAAGTATATCTGATTGAATTATGTCCGCTCAGACGAGCTTGTTTCCGCACTGAGGGCAGAAGTTGGGTATGGCGCTTCCGTCCTCGAAGACCGTTCCGCACTGGGAGCATACCACTCCGGAGGCGGGACGCTTTTCACCGCACTTCGGGCAGAAATTGCCTGTGGATACCTCCCCGCATTTCGGGCAGGTCCAGCTTCCCTCGGGGGCAGGACGCTTCTCGCCGCAGTTGGGACAGAAGTTGCCGCTCACGGTCTTGCCGCACTTCGGACAGACCCAGGTGTCCTGAGCTGTTCCCAGGGAAGCTGCCGCGTTCTGGGCTGCGGCATTCTGTGCAGCCGCAATGCTGAACAGGTCGGCGGAGCTGCCTCCTCCGGCGTTGTTGACGAAATTCGTGGCGATGAACGCGTTCGCTGCGCCGTTGGGGTTCTTTGCGGCGTCCCTGAGGGCGTCGGCTTCGGCTGCGGCCCTGTTGGCGGCGGCAAGGCTGATATTGGTCAGCGCCGCTGCCTGCTGCAGGTTGCGGATAATGGCCTGGTCCTCTTCGGGGATGCTGACGGGATTGAGGGCGATGGAGGACACGGCGATGCCCCGCTCCTTCCACTTGGCGGAAAGGACCTCGTTCATGGCCTCGCACAGATCGTCCACATGGGCCGGTATGTCGCTGGGGCGCACCTCAAGGGCGCTTATCTTCGCCAGGGCGGGCTGGAGAGCGCTGATGAATTCGGCCTTGAGCTGGGGATCGAGATCCTCCTTCATGTAGTAGCTTTCCACGTTTCCGCAGACATTCATGTAGAAGGTGATGGGATCCACGATCCTGTAGGAATACACGCCGTTTATCTTCAGCGATGTTTCCAGGTCCAGGTTGATGTGCCTGTCGATGACCTTGAACAGAATGGGAGACGCGGTCCCGAACTTGTTGTCCACGATCTCCTTTGTGTTGAAGTAATAGACCCTCTGGTCCCTGGCCGCTTCGCCTCCGAAGGTGAAGCGCTCCACGACCTCGTTGAGGGCAGCCTTCAGGCTGTCATAGAAGTCTCCCGCGAAAATGCTGGGCTCGCTGGAGGTATCGTAGGTGAACTCTCCGGGTTCGCTGCAGAATTCAACGATCTTTCCCTGCTCGACGATTATCATGCACTGGCCGTCGGCCACGGCGATGCCGCTGCCGTTGGATATGATATTGTCTCCGGCTATGTCGTTGGAGCTCCTGCCTCCGACTCTTTTGTGGCCCTTTGCCACGAGAGTGTTCTGATCGAGAGCCTCACAGTAAAAATAATCTTTCCATTGATCGGACAGAACGCCGGATGCGGCGCCAAGCCCTGCTCTAATAAGACCCATAGTTGCAACTCCTTTTCATTTGATTTGTATTTTGCGCAAGGATCAGGAAAAATTGCGCACGAAGAGCCGTTAAGAGGCTTCCTCAGCTGAATTATAGCATATCTGTGCCGGAAAATTCCAGAATGTTTTTCTCTGTTCCCCTGCTGGCTCACATCCAGGGGAAGATGTTCCAGTTCCACTGCGGATCGGAGCCCGTCCTCTCGTGGCTGTCGGTACAGTACACCTCCGGTGCTTCCGTATACAGATAGTAGCGGGTCTCCCGGTTGCTTTCGGGACAGTTTTCCCCGAAGAGCAGTCCCGTGGCGGAATCCACATCCAGCTGCACCACTCTGCGGGAGTTGTAGCAGCCGAGCCTGGAGGTCAGTACGGTGACGGGGGCGATCTCGGAAATATCGATGCCGTCGGCGGTGCTGGCTCCGTCTTTGAGGATATAGATGCTGGTCAGATCGTCATAGAAGACCCCGCTGACTCCATGGGACACGAAGGAACCCTCCGATATGGATTCGGTCATGGCGTAGTAGTATGCCCAGGAACACCAGTAGGAGCCCAGTCCGTCCAGCAGGGTGCCGTCGGGGGTTCCGACCCATATGGCGGAGACGGTGCTTCCCGTGCCCCCCACGAACCAGACGTCCCTGGCATCGTCGGTGGTCCCCGTTTTCCCGAAGGTGGCATAGGAGCTCTCCGCGGGAGTCGCGGTGCCCCGGGTGACGGTGCTGTACAGACAGCTGCGGATATCCTCCGCCGCTTCGCTGCCCGCTATCCTGCGGGGGAAGACCTCCTCGGGCCAGATGACGGTGCCGTCCTCCAGCTCGATGGAGGATACGAAACGCGGTTCTATGACGCTGCCTCCGTTGGCAATGACGCAGTAGGCGCCGCAGAGCTCGGCGGGGGTGATGCCGTAGGTGAAGCCTCCGAGACTGAAAGCCAGGGAATAGTCCTCGTCCACTATGGTGGATATGCCCATGCTCTTCACGAAATCTATCTCTTCGGCAATGTCGCCTTTTGCGAAGAATTTAAGGGATGCGCAGTTCAGGGATTCCACCAGGGTCTCCCGCATGGTGACGTAGCCGTAGTATTCTCCTGCGAAATTGTTGGGGGCGTATCCGTCGATCTCAGTGGGGGCGTCCAGGACTATGTCGTCGATGGTGCAGATGCCCTTGTCAACCAGGTACAGCATGTACAGCGGCTTTATGGTGCTGCCGGGCTGGTGGGGGCTTGCCGCCAGGTCCAGAAGGGTGCTGTTGTCGCCTCCGTAGTAGACCAGCACGTTCCCGGTGGAGGAATCGATGCTGACGTAGGCGCAGGAAGCCGCAGCGCTGCGGGCGGTGATCTGGGACCAGATGGCCGAAAGCGCCTTCTGCTGCATCCCGTAACTGATTGTGGAATTGATCCTCATGGACTGGGAGAACAGGGCCTGTTCGGCTTTGAGCCTTGCAGAGGAGGGGCTGGTGCCGGTGGAGATATAGTACTGGCTCAGTATGTCCACCGCTTCGCCGTATATGAGATTCATGCAGCTGCGGTAGCCCGCGACGCAGCTGCCGTATTCGAACGCAGACTGTCCGGGAATGATCCCGTAGATCCTGATGGGTTCCATGAGCGCCTTCGCGTACTCGAAGACGGAGATGCGGCCCTGCTCCAGCATGGCGGCGAGCACCTTTTCCTTTCGCTGGGTGGCGAAGACGTAGCCCGTTTCATCCATGGGGCAGTAGGCGCTGGGGGCGGTTATTATCCCCGCCAGCATGGCGCACTGGGCCGTGGTCAGCTCCAGCGGGCTGCAGCCGAAGTAAAGCATGGAGGCTTCGTACACCCCGTAGGCTCCTCCTCCCAGATAAACCTCGTTGAGGTACATGGTTATGATGTCGTCCTTGGAATACCTGAGTTCCATCCTTACGGCGGTCACCGCCTCGGCTATCTTTCTGGAATAGGACATCTCGTCGTTGAAGAACAGCAGTTTCGTCAGCTGCTGGGTGATGCTGGAGCCGCCTTCGATGATCTCTCCGGCCTTCATGTTATGGTATGCCGCCCGGGCGATGCTTATGGGATCGACTCCCGGATGGGAAAAGAACCTCTTGTCCTCGATGCTCACCACCGCATCCACCAGGGTGTCCGGGATCTGTTCCCGGCTCACATAGGTGGCGTTCTTCCTCTCCACGCTTCCGAGCCACTGTCCGTCGGAGGAATAGACCACGGAATGGGTGGTGCTGGCGTAGTCGTAATGCCTTATGTCGGGAAGGGTTTTCAGGTACACGGAAAACAGGACCGCCGAAACCGCGGCCAGAAGGACAAGGCCGCACAGGACGGCTCTTCTGATCTTTTTCTTCCTGGCTGTCCGCTGCCTCGCTGACAGCTTTTTCTTCCGTGTGCTCATGGACAGGACCTCTGCGAATGATTTGCAGCTCAATTGTACCTTTCCCGGTGAGTGGGTGCAATTAAAATCAGAAATCGTAATGGATAATTAATGGAAGGCACGGGCTGCAGCGTCCCTACTGCCCGTGCTTTTTTCCCTCCAGGACCTTTTCCAGGGTCCTGAGTTTTTTCTCTATGACCGTGTCGATGGTATCGATATACAGCCTGATATTCCTGATGTTATATATGTTTTCGAAGCGGTCTTCCGCAGGGAAGTAGATCTTCGTGGTGCTTCCCGCTCCCGCGGAGATGACGCTCTGGCGCTCTCCCATCATGCGGATGTTGTAGATATTCTCGCGCCCGGGCAGACAGTAGCCGGTGTTTTCGGCGTTGTCCACAGCGTTCTTCTGGCGGTAGAGATAGTAGGGATACCATCCTTTTTCGGAAAGGATCTCCCGGGAGACGTCCATGAGGCGGGCCACCGGCAGTTCCTTTTTCAGAAGGCTCTCCTCCTCGATGGCGCTGGTGCGCTTCTTGCACAGGGTGTGCAGGGTTATGCTCTCCGGGGCCAGGTCCATGATGTCTGAAAGGCTTTTCAGGCAGTCTTCCTCCCTTTCCTCCTCCAGGCCGTAGATGATATCGCAGTTTATGTTGTCATGCCCCGCTTCGCGGGCGTCGCGGAAAGTATCCAGGAACTGTTCACAGGTGACGCTTCTGCCTATCCTGCTCAGGGTGGCGTCACTGGTGCTCTGGGGGTTCAGGCTGATGCGGCTGACCCCGGCTTCCTTAAGCCGGACCAGTTTCGTTCTGTCAAGGGTGTCCGCCCTTCCCGCCTCGAAGGTCAGTTCAGAAAGGCTTCCCTCTATGCTCCTCATCTCCCCGATGAGCCTGAGGGCCTGGTCCGTCGAAAGGATTGAAGGAGTCCCTCCCCCGATATAGGCGCAGTCCGCTTTCCGGCAGGAGAAAAAGGACGTCACGGCGCGCAGTTCCTTCAGGAGCGCGTCAAGATAGTCCTCGCACAGCCCGCTGCCCTCGCCGGTCACGGCGGAGGGGAAGGAACAGTAGCTGCATTTTGACAGGCACAGGGGGATGTGCACGTACAGGGCGTAGTCGTCTCCCTCGGGATACAACAGCTTCATGTGGGGCCCGACACAGGCCTCCAGCAGCGCGAGCTTTTCATCGGTTATCAGAAAGTTGCGTTTGAAATACTCCCGGACAAGGGTGGGATCGGCGCCTTTTTCCAGAAGCTGCACCATTATCTTGAGGGGCTTTACTCCCGTCAGGCTTCCCCAGGCCGGGGTCTTTCCGGTGGCGGAAGAAAGCAGCTCGCAGACAGCCTTCTTGACCGCGTACTGCACAGCGTCCGCTTCGGTGTCGGCGGCAGGGTATCCCTCCGCCTCCGCCCGGGCCCGGGGAGGCTCCCCTGCGAAGGCCGTGACATTAAGGGAAAGATCGATCCCCGTATCTTTAAAGAGATCAGCCACCTCGTTAAGGGAGCTGATGTGGATATTTCTTTCTGTTTCGTTTACAAAGGATATTTCCATAGCACAATAATACAATACCTGAGCCGGCCGCGCAACCTGTAAAAAAGGAAGGCGGCAGCCTTCCTTCGTATCACTGATTGAAAAGTATTATAGAGAACCAGGTGACCACGTTCGCTCCGTAGAAGAACTCCATTCCGAGTTTCTCGGCGATGTCGGTGACCACGATGGTATGGCTCTCGATGCAGGGGAGCATCCTGTCGGGATGGCGGCAGGGCTCTGCGGGATAGGCGCACTCATCACATATGCTGCACGCGTCCGCGGAAAGGGCCAGGACCTCGCCGAACTCATCGGAAAAACGGTCCCGGACGAGGCGGGTGATCTGCTCGTGCTCCGGCTTGGTGGAAAGGGTCTCCTCCAGGTCCGCGATGTCCCGGACTTCGGCCACTGTGGAAAATATGAACCCGCTGTTGAAACCAAGACAGCGCTCCTCGCATTCCTCCTTCGTGCCCACTGCCGGGGGACACGAATAGCTGTGTCCGTACATGGGGCATTCCGTACGGCATACGGTACGGATGTTGTCGGAGAAGCACAGCAGGGAAGTGTCGAAAAACCGGTAATCCGTTATCGGATGACCGGTCGTGATCTCGTTTTCAAATTCAGCGGTAATCATCTGCGGTTATTGTTCCTCTTTTATTCTGTCGAGAACGTATCTGAAGCCTTTGTTCCCGTTTCTGAGAGTCTGATTGATCTTGGTGATGGTGGCGCTGGATGCGCCTGTGATCCTGTTGATCTCTGCGAAAGTGGCTTTTTCATCCAGCAGGCTCGCGATCTGGAGACGCTGGGTGATCGCTTTCATTTCTGCCTCCGTGAGAATGTCTTCGAAAAACATTTTGCATGCTTTTTCACTGTCAAGGGCAAGCACGGCCTTATAGAAACGCACGTTGTTGCCTTTTACTGGTTTACCTTTTTTCATTTCAAGCTCCATTCCATTGTCGTTTCCGGCAGACGCCGGATAGTAAAGTAACCTTTTGTGTCAGTTGTCTGATCACAGGATTATCACCCTGATGTTTCGGTGCGTCAGAGCACCCGGAGGGAGGCCGCGTAATCGGACAGGAAAGAGGGCATCGGTTCACCGTCCCCGGCGGGACTGATGAGATAAACGCTCCAGAAGGCATCGCCGCATTCCCTGACGGTCACGCAGTACCAGTATTCCGCATCCCCCGACACACGCCTGCAGGATGCCACGGGGGCTTCCTCTGAAGTCTGTTCTTCCGCCGTGATGCCGTTGGCTTTCGTTACAAGATCGAAATAAGCAGACAGATCCAGCACGGAGGTATCGTAGCCCAGGTCCTCCAGGGACTGTTTCGTGTCCCTTACCGCATAGAGGGCGCATTCATCGCCCTTGAAGAGGTATACGTCGGCACCGGGTGTGTCGGATGCCTTGAATCCGCCGTCCATGGTTATGGCAAGCTCGTCTCCGAGGATGTACTCTTCCGAGGAGGTGCGCTCACCGGGTACGGAGCATGCTGCAAGCGTCAGCACTGCGGCCAGACAAAGCAGAAAACACGCAAATTTCCTTCCCATTTAATAATACCAGCTGATAATCATATGATTTTATTAATTATAGCATAAATGAACGGGATGAAAGTGATGTACGGTATTAAAGTGGAATAAATATTGTAAAAAATAGGCATCCCCGGCCGCGGGGCCGGGGATACAGGGGCGGCGCATTGAAAAAAATGCGTCAGGTACAAACTATTTTGCCACAAAAGCCTCCGCTCCGTCGGAATAAACCATGCTCATGTCGTCCCGTATGAGGATGCACCAGACATCGTCGAGAGAGTTGATCAGCCTGAGTGCCTCTTCCTCTCCCAGTATGAAGCAGATGGTGCTGAGGGCGTCGGCCTGGACCGAAGAGGCGCAGATGATCGTCACTCCGCACAGCCCGCTGCGGACGCTGTAGCCCGTGGAGGGATCCAGGATGTGATGGTAGCTGATGCCGTTTTCGACGAAATATCTTTCGTAGGAACCGCTGGAAACGATGCTGAGGCCGCTGACCTCAAGTACGGTGATAAGATCTCCGCTGGGCTGGAAGGGATACTGTACGCCTATCCTGAAGGCGTCCCCTCCCGGCTTGCCGCCGATGCACAGGGTGTTTCCCCCCAGGTTTATCAGGGCGCTTTCGACACCGCTTCGTGTCAGATAATCCTTCAGCCTGTCGGCGATATATCCCTTGGCTATGGCGCCCAGGTCAAGTCTGGTCAGGGGATCGGCGAAGGTCACCGTCGTGCCCTCCACGCTGACGGTGCGGTAGTCCACGTGGGGAAGGGCATCGCTGATAAGATCCGGATCCGGTACGCTGCCGCTGCCGGAGGAAAAGTCCCACAGACAGGAGATGCCCCCGATGGTTATGTCGAAGCGGCCCGACGAGAGTCCGGCGTAGTAAAGACCCTGTTCTATCAGTTCCGCGGTCCGGGGGTCTACGGTATCGGTAGCGCGGCTGTTCAGCCTGGATACGTCGCTGGTCTCGATGGTCCTGGAAAAGAGCTGTTCATACTCCCGGACCAGGTCCATGCACCCCGAAAGCAGAGTTTCGTCATCGCTGTCATAGATGGTGACGGTCACCACGGTATCCAGAAGCACCGCGGTGGCACTGATGGGGTCGCTCTGCTTTTTCCCGGAGCATCCCCAGGAGCAGCCGATGATAAGGATGGATATAATAAGACAGATTATCCTCAGAGCTGTTTTACTCACGGCCTGCGCCCTCCTTCTTCTGCGCGGCTATCACCGAGAGGGTCTTGGTCCCCAGAGTGGGCACGTTCTCCTCGTGGATGAAGTCGGTGATGGAGCTGTCATAGAGCACCGTGATGTCCGAGGGGAATTCGTCGTCGCCCTCGTGGAAAACACAGACAATCGGGATCTTCGCGAAGGGACGCATCCTGACGGCGCCGTCCCCCATATCAAGGGGCTCCCCACCCGCAGCCAGAGCGCAGCGCATGAAATCATCCCGGTCCGTGAACGCCTTCTTGTAGGGGGCGATGCTCCTGAGGAAGGCTCCCTCGAAAACAGCCGCCGCCTTTATCTCCCGAAAGGAACACAGCCTTCCCGTTTCCCGGGCCAGCGGATTGGCTCCGATCAGGTACGCCAGGATCAGCAGACCGTCGGATGTGCTCACCGCCGTGCCGTCGTCGCACCAGGTAAGAGTCATCTTTTCCGGGTCCGCCGCCAGCCTTCTTTTATAGTAGTCCATGAGGATAAGCCCGTCCTTCTCCTCCACGCCCGCTGCCTCGCTAAGCTCGGGTATGCGGCACCTACTGAAGCGAACGAACATATCCTCCAGCGCCAGAGCGTAATTATCCTTCATACCTTTCTCCGAAATAGTCATAAACATCCTCCGTGTTCAGAAATGAGCCCGTGAGCTCGGGCGGGGGGAGCCTCAGCTCTCCCAGTGTGTTGGGGTAGTATTCGTAGAGAGCCCCTCCCAGTTTCTTCGCGAAGGAAAAGAACATATCCCTGTAAAGGGGGGTGTTCAGCACGAGAGCCAGGGATTCCAGGCTCAGTATTCCTGCATAATCGCTTTTCAGCCTCATGCCGTAGACGTCGGCGCTGAAGAAGTAGCCCTCCCGGTCCACGATGAAGCGGGAGTCGGCGCTTTTGTAGGGAAAAACGATCTTCTCCTGCTCGAACAGCTCCGGCCGCCTTCCCCACTGAAGGCGGAACCATTCCTTCCTGCCCTGGGCGCATTCCCTTCTGGCCGAGAGCCTCTCCCGGTATTCCAGGAGCCTTTCCCGGGTCAGGGGCGCGCCGTCTATGTCCTCCAGCGTGTCGGTGTACAGAAGGCACATGCCCCTGTATTCGATGCCGCCCCGGGTTATTGAAGAGCTTTTGATCCATTTCCTGCCGCATTCCGCCGCGGCGGGATCGTCCTGCGTCGTCACGAAGGCTTTGTCGCACCTGGTGATGATGCCCTGGAAGAATTCGCAGACATCGGAAAGCTTATGGGTGCACTTCTCCCGGGACAGCTCACTGAGCCGCAGCTGTGAGGATGACAGGAAGTTGAATCCGGCGGGGCTCAGCCGGGATACGGGAGTCTTCATCTGTTCGACGCTGGGATCGTCCAGCAGATCCCCCGGAGAGGAGGAAAGGAAGCGTACCGAGGGGATCAGGTAGTCCTCTGCGGTCTTTTCCTTTTTAAGCATTATGATGAGCGGGTCCACCCCGGTGTTCTTGAAGGGCCGGGCCCCGTAGAAGTCGATGACCTTGAGGATCCGCAGGTTCTCCAGAATAAAGCGTCTCAGGCCGTCGGCATAACGGCTCTGGGTGAAGTAGCGGCTGGAGACGTACAGCAGATGCCCTCCGTTCCGAAGGAGCTTCTCCCCCAGGACGAAGAAGCAGTAGGCAATGTCCGCCTTGTTGTAGTACACTTCGCCGTAACGCTCCTCGATGACTTTTCTGTAGGCGGGATCCACGGTCTTGTGCCCGATATACGGCGGATTCGAGGCGATGAGATCGAAGGAAGCGCAGAACTCCTCGGGCAGGTCCGTAAGGCTGTCCGCGGCGATTATGTTCTCGCACAGGACGAAGCGGCGGTACTTGAGAGCCAGGGTTATCCTGGCGATGGCGCAGGCGTAGGGGGAGCTGTCGCATCCCCACAGATTGTTCCGAAGGATCCGTTCGTGGGCCTCGCTGATGAGCTCGGTCTCGCTGGTCTCCCAGTAGCAGCGGATAAGGCTGTCGTAGATGATCTCCAGGAACGTGCCGCATCCGCAGGCGGGATCGAAGAACCTGGTGGAAAGGCCGATCTTTCCCCTCAGCATGATGGAAACGTAATCGCATATGTCCTCGGGAGTGTAGGTCACTCCCTGCCTGCGGCGTTCCGAGGCGTCCAGGCTCTTTTCATAGATCTTTCCTATGACCCCGGGGCCCGATCCGGAGAGGGTGCATCCGCGGTCCCTGAGCATGCCTCTGAGAAGCGCTCTGCTCTCCTCCCCGAGGCAGACCGGCTCCTCGGGGTACAGGGTGACGCTCTCCCCGGCCCAGATGCTTATCATCCGGTCGATGGTAAAGTCCGAAAATATCTCTTCCAGATGGCTTTTCACATCGAAATAGAAGCCTCTGTCGTAGAAGTATTTCAGCAGAGCGGCCTTTACCGCGGGATTCTCGCCCCCGTCGGGTATCTGCAGTCTGGAAAAGTATGTCACAGTATCGATCATCGCTCAAACTTCCTTTTCCTGATATATGCCAGAGTCTGTCTGAGCTGGGAAGCGCGGTCCTCCCCCGCCAGCTTCAGCTTCAGAGCGTAGTCAAGGTATTCGCCGAAGGCCTCTCCCGGCTCCGCCCCGTTCTCGATCAGTTCTCTGCCGCTGATGGGCGGCTCCGCCATGATCTGACGGAACCTGGCCAGCCGATCCCGAAGGAAGGCCCCGTGGGGGAAATAGGTCAGAGTGCCTCCGCAGCCCCGGTAATCCGCTTCGGCCAGGAGAACCAGGTCCTCCGGACAGACGCTGTCATAGAACATCCGGTTGGTCTTTTTGAGCTTCGAGGCCGCGGAGGCCTCCGCGGCGGGTTTCATATGAAGCTTTACCATATTGAGGACGTAGCGCTTTTGGGAACTGGAACAGCGCAGCCTCTCCAGCAGAGCCCCGGCGAATCTGACCCCGCTGTCCTCGTGGGAGTACGCGTGGATCCTTCCGTTCGATTCGGAGGTGGTGTCGGCTTTGCCCAGGTCGTGGCACAGAGCGGACAGCATAAAGCTGACCGGATCGGATGAGCGGTGCTTCAGATCCGCAGCGGCGTTAAGCACCATCATCGTATGGGTGTAAACGTCTCCTTCCGGATGGTACAGAGGATCCTGGGGAACGCCCCTCAGGGATTCGACTTCCCCGAACCATTCCCGGAGATGTCCGCAGCACACGAGCACGTCGAAGAAAACGGAGGGGGAGACGGAGCCCTCCAGTGCCTTGAACAGTTCCTCCCTTACCCTTTCCGCTGAAAGGGCCGCGACAGACATGTCCCGGCACAGGGAAACGGTCTCATCATCGAGGGTGAACCCGAAGCGGGCGCAGAACTGGGCAGCCCTGAAGACCCTCAGGGGGTCCGATACGAAGGACGCGGCGTCCACGTGCCTGAGCCGGCGCAGGGAAAGGTCCTCCCTTCCTCCGAAAAAGTCCAGCACCTCTCCCGAAAGCACGTCCTTCATCATGGCGTTGACGGTAAAGTCCCTCCTTCTGGCGGACTCGGCCGGACCGGCCCAGGGATCGATCTCGATCTCGTAGTCCCGGTGGCCTTCCCCGGTGCTGACCTCCCTGCGGGGAAGGGCCACGTCTATGCCGCTGCCGTCTCCGCCCAGAGTGTATATGCCGAAGCTTTTGCCCACTTCTCTGGACGGGGCTATGGAGGACAGTATCTCTCCCAGCTCCCCGGGGGCTATCCCGTGGATCTCGACGTCCGTGTCCAGGCTGCTTCTTCCCATAAGTTCGTCCCTTACACAGCCGCCGACATAGTAGGCGCATCCGCCCCTGTCCCGGACCGCGAGGGCTATATTTTCACATATCTGCCGGTGAATCGGTTTCACGCTCTGTCCCCCTTTTCAGGATAAGGCGGGCCCGATGCTCGTATTCCTCCCTCAGGCTCTCGGGCTCCATGATCTGCATCCTTCCCGCGAACTGGAACATCCATCCCCAGAAGGTGGGGGAAACGACGGCTTCGCCCCTGAGCTCGCACACGTCTTCATTGAGACGCCGTATCCGGGCGTCCTCCCCGAAGCGGTCGAACACCGCGTCCAGGGCCTCGTTGGTAAAGCGCAACGTGAGCTGTGTGCTCTGTCCGCTGTACATGCCCACCGAGGAGGATACCTCCTCCTGCACCCTGCTTCTGGCCTCCTCTGACTCTTCGCTGATCGCCTCGGCCAGCACCCGCACGTCATCCATGCGGTCTATACGGTAGTAGGTGCTGCCCGAATATTTGGGAGAATAGCATATTAGGTAATAGTTGTCCTCGCTGCATACCAGGTCCAGGGGCTCGGCGATATACGCTCCGCCGTCCCTGCGGTAGTTCCTGCGGGCGTTCTCGTCCAGATCGAAATAGCGGAAGGAGACTTTTCTGTGCCTTAGGATCGCGTCCTCGAGAAAGTCCACGTTGTAGTAGACCGATTCGTTCGTATGCTTTCTGGAGGTGAAGGGCACCCGGCTGCTTCTCAGAAGCTCCGCCCGGTGGCTGCCGCCCAGTCCGGCGATCTTTTCCGTCAGTTCCACGCTCCTTTTTTCGGTTATGAAGCCCGCGGAACGCACAGCGTCGATGAGTATCCTGATCTCCGGCGCGCTGAAGGAGCGGTCCTCCACGTAGTAGACCTTTTCATGCCCGGCAAAGCGGCTCATTATCTCGAATCCGAAATCGTTGAGGGTCCGTATGTCCCTGGAGAGGGTCTTCCTGTCGCAGGAGATCCCCTTCTCCTCGAGCCTCGAGATCAGATCAAAGCCGTCCATCGGATGCTGCTCGTCCGTTTCCTGACGAAGCATCTCATAGAGTATCAGGAGCTTTATTTTCTGGCAGTTGTCAGAAGCCATTGCGTTCCTCCGTTCAGGGGGCGGCGAATAAGACGTCCCTAATAATATTACCATATCCGGAGGCTGTTTGAGACTGCCGGGGAAATTCAGCGGGGATACGGAGCCAAAAAAGAAAGCCGGCATGAGCTGAGCCCATGCCGGCGGTGTATCCGGAATCATCTCACCCGGGATCATTTGCCGCTCTCCTGATCCATTTCGGAGAAGAACGACGAATGCAGGCTGTTGTATTCGTCGTTGAACTTCTCGTTCTGTCCGTGGTGCAGGTCATGGATGTAATCATGCTCGTGGATGCTCAGATCCGGCAGGTCCATCGTCATGGTGTGCACGCCCACGTTGGAGCACTGGTCCGAGATCCTTTCCGCGTTGACAAGAAGATCCAGGTACACGCTCCCGGTCTCTATGTTGCATGCCTGCTGGCGGAGCCTGAAGATGTGGCGCTGCTTCATCTCGGCCACTATGTCGTCGATGACCTCTTCCAGGGGCTCGATGTGGAAAGCCAGGGCCTCGTCGTGGGTACGGAAGGTGCTTACGGTATAGTCCATGATGCTCAGAAGTGCGTGGCCCAGTACTTCAAGCTCCCTCACCGCTTCCGCGGAAAGCCCGGTTTTCAGGCTGTTGAGCTCTTCGGCGTTCTCCACGAGGTTGACAGCATAGTCCCCGATCCTTTCGAATTCGGAGGAGCATTTTATGTAGTAGTTGAGGAGATTGTTCTGGTGGCTGTCACCGATGTTGGGGGACAGCTTCACCAGGAAGCCCTGCACGGCGTCGGTAAGGGCGTCGATGCGGTCTTCCTCCTCCCGTATCCTTTTGATATGTTCGGTATTGAATCCCGTGAACAGTCCCAGGGCCGACTCCACGTTCGCGCAGGCGGTGTCGGCGCAGTCGATAAGCACTCTGTGGGCCTCTTCCAGGGCGAGGGCCGGGGATGAAAGGAGAGCTTTGTCCAGCATCCTCAGCTGTTCGTCGTAACGGCCCGGCTTTTCCTTGTCTTCCTTTACGATGCGTATGCTGAGCTTCTCGAGAAGGCCCACGAAGGGCAGCATCACGACGGCAAGGCCCAGCTTGAAGATCGTGTGTACGTTGGCGATCTCTCCGGAAGTAATGGGATCGCTCCAGAAGGACCCCAGCACGCCGGCTCCCTTAAGGGCGAAGAGGACAGCGGGAATAAGCACGAGGCCGCAGATGTTGACCAGGATATGGACCAGCCCCGTCCTTCTGGCGTCCGCCTTGGAACCCAGGGAACATACTATGAAGGTGGTTATGCAGTCGCCCATATAGATGCCCAGGATGATGGACCAGACGCTTCCGAGGCTCAGTCTTCCCGTCATGGACAGCGCCTGCAGGATGCCCACCGAAGCGGAAGAGCTCTGGATCAGGATAGCGGCGATGCAGCCCGCCAGGAATCCCAGCAGGGGCCTGTCGGCAAAGCCCAGGAACAGGTTGGCGAAGGCCGGGGAATCGGAAAGGGGACTGACGGCGGCCGTCATGTTGAGAAGGCCCGTGAACAGTATGCCGAAGCCCATGAAGATGCTTCCCGCAGTGGCGTGCTTCTGATTCTTGGACACCATTATGAGGAGGATGCCTATCAGGGCGGCAAGGGGGGCCAGGGTGGAGGGCTTGAAGAATTCGAGCCAAGCGGTCCCGTTCGAATTGAGATCGAGAAGCCTGATTATCTGTCCCGTCACCGTGGTTCCCACGTTGGCTCCAAGGATGATGCCCAGGGACTGGTGCAGGGTTATGACTCCGGCCCCCACGAGACCGGAGGTCAGGACGATGGTGGCTGTGGAGCTCTGTATGAGTCCGGTTATGCCCAGGCCCAGAAGGAAGCTGGTGAAGGGGGAATTGGTGACCTTTTCCATCGCGGCCTTCATGGTCCCGGAGGACCCCTGTTTGAGTCCGTCCCCCATCAGACGCATTCCGTAAAGGAAGAGGCTCAGGCCTCCCGCCAGTGAAATGACATTGAAAATGCTCATATTTAAATAACTCCTTCGAGTATAAACATTTCTGATAACGCTATTTGATTTAATTATACATCAGAAAACGAGGACGGATTCAACAGAATGCAAAAAATGCCGTTTCGTTCGGCTCCGCAGCTCTTTCCGGGGAGGTTATCGGGCCGTTTATGCCCCCCGGGGACAAAAAAACAAAATTTAGATGCTGACAGTCAAAAACATGTGCCGGGACATTAAAAAGCGGTGAATTATTCAATTATAGAAGGCATATGCGTTTCAATTCCGCGCCGATTCTGATAAACTCTTTGCAGGAGACCGTCAGGATAGGACATGGATAACAGGGTACTTCTGATAATCCCGGCATACAACGAAGAGGAATGCATACTGGGAGTATACGAAAAGATAACTGAATACAACAGGGAAAACGCCACCGCCTATGACGTGATCGTCATAAACGACGGCTCCGCCGACGATACCGAAAAGATACTTCTGGAAAACGGTATTCCCCACATAAGGCTCATCCGGAACCTGGGCATCGGCGGAGCGGTGCAGACGGGATACATGTACGCCAGCATGAAGGGCTACGACGCCGCGGTCCAGTTCGACGGGGACGGACAGCATGAGATAAGCTGCGTGGGAGACCTGGTCGCTCCGGTGCTGTCCGGGGAAGCGGACATGGTCATCGGTTCCAGATTCGTGGACCGGGACGCGGACAATTTCCGTTCGACCCTGGCCAGACGGATAGGAATCAGCATCCTCTCGTTTTTCATAAAAATATTCACCGGCAGGAAGATCTACGATCCCACGTCGGGCTTCAGGGCCTGCGGGAAGGAACTGACCGCGTTCTTCGCGGAAAACTATCCCACCGAGTACCCCGAGCCCGTATCGGAGGTGGCGGCCCTCAGGCAGGGGTTCACCGTCCGGGAACGTCATGCGGTCATGCATGAGCGCCAGGGAGGCACTTCCTCCATAAGGGCGTGGAAGAGCGCGTACTACATGATAAACGTCACCATCGCCATGTTCATGGAGAGCATCAGAAAGAGGTCAAGATGATAGACATTAAGATAAAAATATGCGCCGTCGCAGGCATACTGTTCATCGTCGGCATCATCACACACTGCGTCAGGAAGGAAAAGATCACGGTGGGATACTCCATCGTATGGTACCTCAGCTGCCTGGTGATGATCCTGTTCTCCGTCTTTCCGGAGATCTTCAAGTTCTTCTCCGATCTGATCGGGTTCGAGATCTCCTCCAACTTCCTGTTCGTGCTGCTGATCGCATTTTTGTTTTTCATATGCATCTCCCTGACCATCATAGTGTCGGAGCAGAAGGAACAGATCAGGAAGCTGATCCAGGAGATAAGCATAATCAAAAGCGAAAAGGAAAAAATCTCATGAAACTTACTCTTATCCTCATATATATCCTGTGTTCCACGGGAGGAATGACGCTGATGAAGATGGGCGGAGACACGCTTAAGCTCTCCTTTAAGGGAGGGATATATTTCTCAATGGGAACTCTGACCTTCTTCGGCTTCGTCCTCTACCTTATAAGCTTTCTCATGTGGCAGAAGATGCTGGTCAAGTACGAGCTTTCCACACTGGTCCCCATGGTATCCGGCAGCGTGCAGGTGGTTATACTGCTTCTCGGTCACTTCGTTTTCAGGGAAACACTCAAACCCATGGGCCTGGCGGGAGCCATGCTGGTGGTGACGGGTATAGTCCTCATGGGTCTCGCCGGGAGATGACCGAGGGATTTCAGCCCCGCCGGGGCTGTTTTTTTGTTCGGGGCCGTGAAAGCCGCGGAGATGGAAAAATACGCCCGGACATGGTATAATGTGCTGGTGAACAGGAAGAGCTCAGAGGAGCCTGAATATGAAAAAAGAAGTTAAAAGGACAGCGCTCATATATATGGCGGCGGCTCTGGCCGTCATACTGTTCTTCGGGTTCTATCTGATCCGGAGCGATTTTATCGCCTCGGATCCCATGGTGCAGATGCCGCAGGGATCCACGGAGCTTTACGACGGGTACAGCTTCACCATAAGCCCCACTTCCCGGCGCGTCGACGGGATCCTTTTTTCGCCCCTCTCCGGCAGCCCGGAGGGCCTCGTCCTGGAGATAAGGGACGGGGACGCCGTACTGGGACGGCTGGAGCCTTCCGCGGCGGATGAAGGCCTTTTCTTCGAAAACAGCGAAGGGACCGTCCTCGAGAGGGGCAGGACCTACTGCCTGACTGCCGTATGGCAGAAAGACGGCAACCTGACGGTGGCCGGCTCCGCGGATGAGCCCTGGCACGTGATATATTACAGATGGATAGGAAGGGACGCGCTGAGATCGGCCTTTATCCTCTCCGCCGCCGCGATGGCGGCACTGCTGTACTATCTGAGTTCGGTCAGGGGGATAAGTCCGGAGACGGTCTTTCTGATCGTGTCCGTCCCGCTGTGCACCGCCTTTGCCGTGGTGATCCCGGCTCTGAGGGCGCCGGACGAAGTCGTGCATTTCCTGAGGGCATTCGGGATCGTAAGGGGAGTATGGATCGTGCCTTCCGACGGAATGGTGCATCTTCCCTCGAACATAGTCCCCGAGGGCTTCAGCGCACCCTACAGCGAGGTGTTTTCCTTCTATTCCATGATAAAGGGCGGGGACATAATCCTCTCCGGCAGCAACGCCGCCTTCAACATACGCAACGCGGCGCTGTACAACCCCCTGGTGTACGTCTTCAGCTGTATCGGGATCGCCGCGGCGGATCTGTTCTCCGACAGCTTTTACGTTCTTTTGTGCGCCGGCAGGCTCGCCGGTGCCCTGGGCTGCACCCTTATGATATATCTCGCCATAAGGATGATACCGAAGGGAAAGGAGCTTTTATGCCTCATAAGCCTCTTTCCGATAAACCTTCAGGAGAGAGCGAGCATCTCCGCGGACGGACCCACCTACGCGGCCGCAGTGCTGCTGACGGCCTTCGTGCTGTACATGCGCCTCTCGGGTGAAAAGATGGATCGGCGGCGCACGCTTCAGCTGTACGCGATACTGATCTTCACGGCCGCCTGCAAGGTGGTATACTTCGCCATGGCGGTGCTGGTGCTGCTCATACCGGCGGAGTGCTTCGATTCGAAGAAGAAGGCGCTCACGCACCGGATCCTGGGGATCGGGGGCACGACCGCGCTCTCGCTGTCATGGGTGGCGCTGGCGTCCCGCTACCTGGGGGAGACCCAGGGCGGAGGCAACGGTATCTTCAAGATCGTCTACGCCCTCACACACCCGCTGTGGTACATAAAACTGATGGGGATGACCTGCGCCGAAAGGCTCGCAGGGTGGGCGCTTCAGACCATCGCTCCGCCCATGGGCTACTTCGATATCCCCGTATCAAAGCTCTTCGCGGCTCTGATGGGAGCCTGTGCCCTGGCCCTGACCTTCAGGGAAGCTGTGCTGCTGAAGCGCAGCGGACAGAAGAGGGACCGCTTCGTCTCCCTGGTGCTGCTGGGAACGTCGTTCATCGTCCTGATGCTGATATTCGCGAGCCTTTACGTGCAGTGGACGGAGGGGACCCCTCCGGCGATAAGTTCCATCGAAGGCATACAGGGTCGCTACTTCCTCCCCTTCCTGCCGGCGGCCTTTCTGGGCATTGCCGGGATACCGGCAAGGGGAACACAAAAGTCGCTGCCCCTGAAAAAGGAAACATACCCGGCCGCCTGCCTCACGGCGGTGGCGGACATAATGGTCATAGCAAACATATTTATTTCATGCTCCCTGTGAACGGCGGCTGAGCCGGCGGGGACAGCAGGAGAAAAGAGGTTACACTGGACAATGGATTACGATGTGATAATAATAGGAGCCGGTCCCGGAGGGATATTCTCGGCATATGAGCTGATAAAAAAGAAGCCCGGACTTAAGATATGCGTTTTCGAGGAGGGAAAGAAGCTGGAGGACCGCCGCTGTCCCATAGACGGCGACAAGGTCAGGAGCTGCATATTCTGCAAGCCCTGTTCCATCATGAACGGTTTCGGGGGAGCGGGAGCCTTTTCGGACGGCAAGTACAACATCACCAACGATTTCGGCGGGAATCTGTATGAATACATCGGAAGGACGCAGGCCACGGACCTGATGTACTACGTGGACGACATCAACGTGTCCCACGGAGGAGAGGGTACGAAAATGTATTCCACCGCCGGAAGCAGCTTCAAGAAGCTGTGCATACAGAACAAGCTGACGCTGCTGGACGCCTCCGTCAGGCATCTGGGCACCGACATCAACTACCATGTGCTGGAGAATCTTTACGCAGAGCTGTCCCCCAACGTGGAATTCCGTTTCCTGACCCCCGTTGAAAAGATCGAGAAGATCACCGACGGATACAGGGTGCATTACTCCGGAGCCCGGAGCGGCACCGCCGACGCTCCCAGGTGCATAGTGTCCGTGGGACGCAGCGGCAGCAAATGGATGGAACAGGTCTGCGATGAGCTGGATATCCCCACCCGCTCCAACAGGGTCGATCTGGGAGTCAGGGTGGAGCTGCCGGCGGTCATCTTCTCCCACATAACCGACGAGCTGTACGAGAGCAAGATCGTATACCGCACCGAGAAGTTCGAGGACAACGTTAGGACATTCTGCATGAATCCCAACGGTATCGTGGTCAACGAAAACACCAACGGCATCGTGACCGTCAACGGGCACAGCTTCGAGGATCCCGCCAAAAAGACCGAGAACACCAACTTCGCGCTGCTGGTATCCAAGCATTTCTCCCTGCCCTTCAAGTACTCCAACGCCTACGGCGAAAGCATCGCCCGGCTCTCCAACATGCTGGGAGGCGGCGTCCTGGTGCAGCGTTTCGGAGATCTGGAAAGGGGCAGAAGGAGCACGGAAAAGAGGATCGAGGAATGCACGGTCAGGCCCACTCTCGAGGCGACGCCCGGGGATCTGAGCCTGGTGCTGCCGAAGAGGATATTGGACGGCGTCATAGAGATGATCCATGCGCTGGACAAGATCGCTCCGGGCACCGCCAACGACGACACCCTGCTGTACGGCGTGGAGGTCAAGTTCTACAACATGGAAGTGGAGATCGACTCCAACCTGGAGACCCGCCACAAGGGACTGTACGTCATCGGGGACTGCAGCGGAGTGACCCATTCCCTGTCCCATGCCTCCGCCAGCGGAGTGTTCGTGGCCAGAAAGATAGCGGAAGCCATCTGATCGGAGCATATAACCGTACAGTAAAAGAAGGAGCCCTGAGGCTCCTTCTTTATGTATTTCGGAGGTTTTCCTACTCTTTCGTTCCGGCCTCTTCCAGCTTCGCAAAGACGGGCAGGCCGTCCTTCTGGGGAACCCTGACCTCTCCCTGGATGAGGGGCTTCATGTAATCGATGAATTCGTCGGTGACTCCCTTTCCTCCGGGAAGGATCCACTCCTGCGGGACCTTGTTTTCGTAATTGGCGCATTTCGCCAGATCCAGCAGCTCCGGCTCTGATCTGTAGGGATCCGAGGAAGTCCTCTTGATTCCCACCATGTAGCCGCTCTGTCCCTCTATGGCATAATCCACGGCGGCCTTTCCCACCATGATTGCTTCGTCCAGGTCGGTCTTGGAGGCTATGTGCCCCGCGCAGCGCTGAAGAAGGCTCAGCTCGATGGAGCGGGTCTTTGCCTTGTAGCGGTTGATGACCATGCTCTTGAGCATGGAGCCCACTCCTCCCATCTGGATGTGGCCGAAGGTATCGATATACTTCGTTTCCGCCGAGTAGTCGGTTATGTATACTCCGTCCTCGTCCATGACGCCTTCGGACACGGCGACGAGGACCGACTGATCTATGGCCAGGAAGTCTCCCACGGAATTGAGGAAATCCCCGACGCTGAATGGAACTTCTGGCAGGTATACCAGGTCCGGACCGTGGCCGTTGAGGCGGGCCAGGGCGGCGGAGCCGGTGAGCCATCCCGCGTTCCTTCCCATGACTTCGACGATCACCACCTGGGGATAGTTGTATACCGCCGCATCCTCATACAGTTCCTGCATGGTGGTGGCGACGTATTTTGCCGCGGAGCCGTAGCCCGGGCAGTGGTCG
>JAGACT010000196.1 GCA_017613995.1 Eubacteriaceae bacterium | reverse complement strand
GAGGAGGCGTCCTTGGAGCTGTCCGCCGTGAAGGACTGCTACAATCTCAGGCTCATCACATATCCCCTGAGCATCATAAGGCAGGGGGGAGAGAACCTGTTCACGATCGTCTGGCCCAGAAGGGCCCAGTTCTACATAGATCCCGAGGAATCCATCGACCACCGGGAGGACAGCGAACTGATCTTCTCCAGATGGTACGAGAACCCGGATTACCGGGAGGAGACCGTGATAAGGGCCTATCCCTCCGGGGAGATAAGAAAGATTATCCCGGGAAGCTGTTACCGCATGGACGACGGCATAAGCTGGATAGTGAACTGAGGGAGGAAGCACGATGCACATAGGATGCCATCTTTCCAGCTCGAAGGGATATCTGGCCATGGGGCAGGAAGCCCTGAGGATCGGGGCGGACACCTTCAGCTTCTTTACGAGGAATCCCAGGGGAGGAAGCGCGAAGGCCGCGGACCTGCCCGACATGCTCTCCTTAAGGGAGCTGCTTGAAAGGGAGGGCTTCGCCCCCCTGGTTGCCCACGCCCCCTATACCTACAATCTGTGTTCGGACAGGGAGTCCAACCGCCAGTTCGCCGAAAGGTCCATGCGGGAGGATCTCGAGAGACTGGAGGCGCTGCCGGGAAACTTCTACAACTTCCATCCTGGAAACCACATGAAGCAGGGATCCGGGCAGGCAATTCACATTATCGCCGCCTCCCTCAATTCGATCATGTGGGAAGGCATGGGGACCACCATCCTTCTGGAGACCATGGCCGGAAAGGGCACGGAAGTGGGACGGAGTTTTGAGGAGATCGCTTCGATCATGGAAAAAGCGGATCTCGGGGACCGTCTCGGCGTGTGTCTCGATACCTGCCACGTCTTCGACGGGGGCTACGACATAGTGAACGATCTGGACGGGGTGCTCTCGGAGTTCGACCGCATAATAGGCCTGGGGCATCTGATGGCTCTGCACCTGAACGACAGCAGGAATCCCTTTGGCTCCCACAAGGACCGGCACGAGAAGATAGGTCTCGGCACCATAGGTACGGAGTGTTTCGGACGTATCGTGAACCATCCCGCTCTTAAGGATCTCCCGCTCATCCTGGAGACCCCCCAGGAGGACAACGACGGCTACGCCCGGGAGATAGCCATGCTAAGGAACATGTATGCTCCCTGAAATGAGCTGACGGGCGCTCCCTGCAAAAGCGTCCTTGACGGATGGCATGAAAAAAGTGTATAATTCAGTCGACTTTTTTTTAGAAAACAGAGGATAAAAATGAAAAAGCACAAATTCTACGCATGGGCCACAGTGGTATTCTTCACCCTTACTATGATAAGCGGCATGAAGAAGAGATAGCATCGCGCCAGACAGGAGGAAGGAAATGCTCGAAACAGGAACACAGGCTCCGGATTTCTCTCTGCCCGACCAGAACGGACAGATCCACAGCCTCAAGGACTACCGGGGCAGCAGGGTCATACTGTACTTCTATCCCAAGGACACGATGTCGGGCTGCAGCAAGCAGGCCTGCGGCTACGCCGAACTGTACCCCCAGTTCCGGGAGAAGGGCGCGGTGGTGCTGGGCGTGAGCCGCGACACCGTCGCTTCCCACAAGAAGTTCGAGGAGAAGTTCGGTCTGCCCTTTACCATTCTTTCCGATCCGGACCTTGAGGTCATACAGGCCTACGGGGTATGGCAGGAAAAGAAGAATTACGGCAAGACCACCATGGGAGTGGTCAGAACGACGTACCTGATCGACGAACAGGGCGTCATCGAGAAGGTCTTCGGCAAGGTCAAGGCGGCGGAGGATGCCGCCCGCATGCTGGGAGAACTGTGATCGGAAAGCAACCTCCCCGGGTCTTTTTTCCATGGCCCCGGCGGAGCCCAAGGAGGAGTATCGTATCATGAGCGAAAAGGAAGACCGTCAGTACCGGGAGATGCTCGCCGCCGCCGCGAAGCGCATGGCGCAGGTGGACGTTCCCCGGCAGTGTGCCTATGCAGGCGTGGCATATGACAGTGAAAGAAACGAGATCACCGTGGAAAGCTTCGGGACCGTCAGCGTTATCAAGCTGCCGGAATGCACCTGCGATCCGCCGCTGCACATATGGCAGCACCTTAGCATCTTCCAGTACCTGGAAGCGGCAGCTCCCGCGGCGAGCCAACAGAGCTGGGGGAGCCTGGCTGACCTGCCTGAGGGAGGCCATGTCAGGGGACTGAGTTTCGACCGGGAAGTGGACCGGATGGTGTCTGCCCGGCTGGGAAAGCACAGCGCCGAGGTGATCGCCGAGGCGGCGGGCAGGCTGGGGGGCGAGATGAGGAAGGATCCGAAGGCCGATCTGAGCGCCGTGTTCCATTTCATGCCGAACTATCCCTTTGCTTTCAACATGTGGTTCGCCGACGACGAGTTCCCCGCTTCCGGAAAGGTCCTGGTGGACCGCAGCGTCTGCATGTTCCTGAACACCGAGGCCAACGGCACGCTGGCCTCCCTGCTGGTGGAAATGCTCTGCGACGCCGCCGACGCGCTGGAGAACGGGGAAGAACTATAATTGCAAAACAGGATCATTAAAGAGGTTTGATATGTTCTATATTTTTGAACCCACCGAGGTGAGGGACGCCTCGTTCAGCGAGATAGGCAAAGGCAAGCTCTCCCTGGGATACATAACCTACGAGGAACTTAAGGAATTCGGCAGGGAACTGGGAATAACGGATACCAACATCGAGAGCTGCCAGTACGCTTACTCGAACTTCCGCTCCCTGGTGGAAGTTTATCCGGATTACATCTTTTCCAAGCTCAGGACCGTGGATCCTTCGGACCCCAACGCCGCGGACGACTGTGTGGCGCTGTTCATACTGAAGGATATCCTGCTGGTGGTGGAAGTGATGGACAACGACCAGTCCCTGAAGGCCAGGCTGAAGAACGTGGTGGACAGGGGAGCCGTGCCCGGCTACACCCTGGAGAGGCTGACGGTCCGCTTCCTCAGGGAGCTTCTGGAGGGCAGCGTGCAGCACGTGGAGAGCCTGGGACACAAGATATCCGCCATGGAGGAGGAGATCCTCAACGGCACGCCCCAGGAGGATTACAACCTGGTGCTCATGAATCTCAAAAAGAAGCTTCGGAGCCTCCACAACTACTTCGCCCAGATCCTGGACATTACCGAGGCCTGCATCCAGGAGGACGAGGGCATCTTC
>JAGACT010000195.1 GCA_017613995.1 Eubacteriaceae bacterium | reverse complement strand
GCCTTCGGCGAAGGATATATCCTCACCGGGCGGAAGGATGAAAGGCACGATGCCCCAGTTGATGCAGTTGGAGCGGTAGCGCTTCGTGGCATACTCCCGGGCGATGTTGGCGGCGCCGCCCAGCACCTTCTGGCAGGAGGCGGCCTGTTCCCTGGCGGAACCGTCACCGGGCTTTTTCGCAAAGATGGCGGAGGCGACGAGAGTCCGTTCGGGACCGCTGTGCTGCTCATTCATAATGCCCAGGATCCCTTCGTCGGGCGTATCCCTCAGCGTTCTGGTCTTTTTCGCCAGGCCCACGTATTCCGGGCACCTTCTGGAAAGGGCGAAGTCCGAAAGCCTCACGGGATTGGAGCGGTAGCTGGAGGTCTCACCGGAGGGGATCAGTTCGTCCGTGGTGGTGACCTCGTCGTTGATGACGGCGCACATCTCCAGCAGCAGATCCTCCCCCATGGGAGGCATCTCGGGCCAGTCTGTGATGTTGGGACCCAGGATCAGTTCCGTTTCCGGCATGGCCCTGCCGAAACCGTACCATACCCTCTTTTCATATATGCTGGGCTCATAGACGTACTTTCTCGGCGTCACGCCGTAGGGCACGTCCGTTGCCGCCGTGAGCACTCCGCCGTTCGCGGCGGTGGCGGCGATGGAACGGGCGTCCATCAGGGCGACGGAGGCGATCTGGTCGTCGGAGGGACGGCTCCCTTCCCTGTTGGGGAAGTTGCGGGTGGCGTGCCTTATGGAAAGCATGTTGTTGCCCGGGGTATCGCCGGCTCCGAAGCAGGGCCCGCAGAAGCAGTTCTTCATGACCGCGCCGCACTTTATGAGATCGGAGGCTATGCCGTCGTTTATCAGCGCCAGGTTAACGGGCTGGGAGGCGGGATACACGGACAGGTTGAAGATGCCGTTTCCGATGTCGGCTCCCCTGAGGATGTCCGCGGCTTCCGAGATGTTGTCATACATTCCCCCTGAACAGCCCACGATGATGCCCTGGGATACCCTTATCTTCCCGTCGGGGCCGATGTTCCTCATGAGGTCGACCTTCACATTTCCCTCCACCTGGGAGTTGCACTCCTTCTCGGCGGCGGAAAGGATGTCTGCCGGCTCCTCCATCAGTTCGTGCAGCGTGAAGGCGTTGCCGGGATGGAAGGGCAGAGCGATCATGGAGCTCATCTTGGAAAGATCTATGAAGATCACTCTGTCGTAGTATGCTCCGTCTTCAGGTTCCAGCACCGAGAAATCCTCCGGCCTTCCTATGTTCTCATAGTACTCCCTTACCCTGTCGTCGGTGACCCAGATGGAACTGAGGGCCGACGTCTCAGTGGTCATCACGTCTATGCCGATGCGGAAGTCCATCCCCAGCTTTTCGATGCCGGGGCCAGCGAACTCCAGTATACGGTTTTTCACTATGCCTTTTGAGAAAGTCTGTCCCACCAGCTCTATGGCCACGTCGTGGGGCCCCACTCCGTGGGGCACTTCCCCTTCGATCCATATGAGGACCACCTCGGGATCGTCGATGTCCCAGGTGTTCTTCAGAAGCTGCTTTGCCAGCTCCCCTCCGCCTTCCCCGACGCCCATGGTGCCGTAGCAGCCGTAGCGTGTATGGGAATCGGAGCCCAGGATCATCTTCCCGCAGCCAGCCAGGGCTTCCCTGGCGAACTGGTGGATCACCGCCTGGTTGGCGGGAACGTAGATGCCGCCGTACTTCTGGGCTGCCGACAGTCCGAAGATATGGTCGTCCTCGTTTATGGTGCCGCCCACGGCGCAGAGGCTGTTGTGGCAGTTGGTCAGCGCGTAGGGCAGAGGGAACTCGGTCATGCCGGAGGCCCTGGCGGTCTGGATGATGCCCACGTAGGTGATGTCGTGGGAGATCATGCTGTCGTAGCGGATCTTCATCTTTCCTCTCACGTCCGACGTGTCGTGGGCACGCAGGATCCTGTATGCCATCGTCTTTTCCCTGCCTCCGACCATTGAGGGGGAGGCGTCTGTGACCCTTCCTCCTTCAAGTATCACAGGGGTCTCTTTTATCGTAAGCGCTCTCACTTTGCATCCTCCGAGGGCCCGAGCTGTTTTCTGAGATGCTCTCTGGCCATTCTGATATGATCCACCATGGCTTCCTCTGCCGCCGCCTCATCCCGGGCGGTCATGGTCTGAAGGATCCTGCGGTGTTCCGCCACCGAGGAGGCGGCTCTGTCGGGATCCTGTATGGCGCTCTTGCGGAACTTCTGTATCTTCTTGTGCAGGGGCATGAGGGTATCGTAGTATACCGCGGAACCCGAAAGGCGGTAGACCTCCCGGTGGAAATCGTTGTCCATGGACTTGATCTTCTCCGCGTCGTCGCGGCCCAGGTAGAATTCCTGCAGATCCAGGATCTCCCCGAGGCGGACGAGCTCCTCATTTGAGGCGTTCCTGGTGGCCAGGGCCGCGGCGAGGCCTTCTATCCTCTCCCTGATCTCGTAAATGTTGTCGGCATCCTCGGGGCTTATGCCCACCACCAGCATGCCCTTGCCGCTCTCCTCGATGAGATGCTCCTGTTCGAGCCTTCTGAGGGCTTCCCTGACGGGAGTGCGGCTTACCCCCAGCTTCTCACTTATCTTTCCTTCGGTCAGGATCTCCCCCCTGGCATATACCCCCGTGAGGATATCGTTTTCCAGGTAGTCGAAGACCTGATCCGCCAGAGATACGCTTCTGTGGGTGATCATTTTCTGAGTCCTCCGTTCGTCAGTTTGTCCACCATGTCGGTGATCTCCTTCTCCGAAAGGGTGCTCACCCTGCCGGTGGCATATTCGTCATCTATCCACTGCTTCATCTTCACGATCAGATCGTCCGTCTTTTTAAGGGCCCGCTCTCCCTCCAGAGAATAGTACTCGTTGATCCAGTAGGCGATGCCCGCGGATCCGGAGGACTGTCCCAGCATGACGGAGGGCTTTCTGTTCAGAAGCTTTTCGGTATCGAAAACGTTGTAGATCTCCTCGTCCTTCATGAGACCGTCGGCATGAATACCGGCACGGGTCATGTTGAAGGCGCTGCCTATGAAGGGGGTCATGGGAGGTATGTCGTAGTTCCTGTGGGTGCGGTAGTAGTCCGCGATCTCGGTTATGACCGTGGTGTCCATCCCGTCCAGGGATCCCCTGATGGAGGCGTACTGCATCACCATCTGCTCCAGAGGTATGTTTCCTGTCCTCTCGCCTATGCCCAAAAGGGTGCAGTTCACGGCGCAGGCCCCGTAGAGCCAGGCGGTGGAGGCGTTGGCAACGGCCATGCCGAAATCGTTGTGACCATGCCACTCCAGGTGCTCGCTGGGAACGTCGGAATAATGCTGCAGTCCGTAGATTATGCCGGCTACGCTTCTGGGCAGGGCCGCCTCGGTGAAGGGAACTCCGTAGCCCATGGTATCGCAGGCACGGATCTTTACGGGGATGCCCGCTTCCTTCGACATGTCGGTGAGGGCGTTGACAAAGGGGACCACGAAGCCGTAGAAATCGGCCCGGGTCAGATCCTCAAGATGGCAGCGGGGCACCACTCCGGCCTCGAAGGCCAGGGCGACGGTCTCCAGATACTTTTCCAGAGCCTGCTTCCTTGTGAGCTTCATCTTCCTGAATATATGGTAGTCGCTGCAGGATACCAGTATCCCCGTTTCCTTGACCCCCAGGTCTCTGACAAGGGAAAAGTCCTCCTTGGTGGCCCTTATCCAGGTGGTGATCTCCGGGAAGTCATATCCCAGGGCCATGCACTCCTCCAGGGCCCTGCGGTCCCTATCGCTGTAGACGAAGAATTCCGTCTGCCTGATGATCCCGAAGGGACCTCCCAGGCGGTTCATCATCTTGTACAGGTCCACCATCTGCTCCACCGTATAGGGCTCGGTGGCCTGCTGGCCGTCCCTGAAAGTGGTATCGGTGATCCAGACCTCCTCGGGCATCCCGATGGGCACCCTGCGGTGGTTGAAGGGGGTTTTGGGGATCTCCTCGTAGTTGAAAATATCCCGGTAGAGATTGGGCTCCTCTACGTCCTGAAGGGAGTATTTATAGCTTTTCTGTTCCAAAAGGTTCGTTCTGGACGATACTTCAAGCATTAACGTTTCCTCGCATAATAGTATAATTGTATACAATTATACTCATATCTATTGTATGTGTCAATACACCATGATAGAATATGTGCATGGATATAACACTTATAAGGGGCGACGGCATAGGCCCCGAGGTAATGGAACAGGCCGTAAGGATAATAAAAGCGACGGGAGTGCCGGTGGAATTCGAGGAATTCGACGCGGGGATACCCGCCCTGGAGAAATACGGGGAGATACTGCCGGACGATCTGATGGATTCGATCCGCCGCAACAGGGTCGCCCTCAAGGGACCCATAACCACCCCGGTGGGAGGAGGCTTCAGAAGCATCAACATCAGTCTGAGACAGGCCTTCGGGCTTTACGCCAACGTAAGAAGGGCCTTCAGCTACGAAGGGATCCAGACCCCGTTCAGAAACGTGGACATACTGACCGTCAGGGAGAATACGGAGGGACTGTACTGCGGCATAGAGGACACGCCGGATGAGGATACCGCCAGATCCGTGAGGCTCATAACCAGGAAGGCCTCCGAAAAGGTGATTCGCTACGCCTTCGAAGCGGCTGTGAAGCTGGGCAGAAAGAAGGTGTCTGCAGCCCACAAGGCCAACATCCTCAAGGAGACCGACGGACTGTTTCTGAGGGTATTCGAGGATATCGCGAAGGATTATCCCGGAATCGTCCACGATACGGTGATCATCGACGCCTGCGCCATGAAGCTGGTCACGGATCCCCAGGACTTCGACGTGATAGTGACGACGAATCTTTTCGGGGACATCCTCTCCGACCTTACCAGCGGACTGGTGGGGGGTCTGGGGCTCACCTGCGGCAACAACATAGGCGACGACGCGGCCATCTTCGAAGCGATCCACGGCAGCGCCCCGGACATCGCCGGGAAGGGCATCGCGAATCCGTCCGCGGTGATCTGCGCCTCCAGCGAGATGCTGCATCACATCGGTTATGAAAAGGAAGCCCGAGCGATAGAGGAAGCACTTAAGAAGACCTTCCGGGAAGGCAGATGCCTTACGGCGGATCTGGGCGGCAGCGCCTCCACGGAGGAATTCGGAAACGCAGTGATAGACAATCTCGGGTAAGTCCCGGATCCCGCAGCGGACCGCTTCGCCGGGAGGCCCGATGATCGGCAGTCGGAAATAATATACAGCAGGCGCGGCCCCGGGGCCGCGCCTTTGATATATCCGATAGAAATATTCCCGAATGTCAGGATCGTCTGTAGAAGCATTCCGTTTCCGGCGCCCTCCTTACGAAAGCACGAAACCCGTCGCAGCCCCGTATCACCGTCAGATCCGTGTCCGGTGCGATGCCGAATCGGTTCACGTAGGGGCAGTATCCGAACATGTCCTCTTTTCCTTCCAGGATCCATCCGCCCTCGGCTTTCTCTTCGATGACCCACAGCACACGGGCGACAGTGCATTCGAGCTCCTCGGGAAGGAGCATCCGAAGCTGCGCGGCGTAGTGTTCGGACTTAGCCCTCCTGAAAGATCTGTTGTCCGAGAGAATGTAAAGCCCCGGCACGGCTCCCGCGGAGACGGTAAGGGCCGCACATCCGATCCAGGCGAAGGCTTTCGGATGAGCGTTCACGAAACCGGGAGAGAGACGGGCCCATACGAAGAGAGCCGCCGCGGTGAGTGCCGGCAGCACCAGTGCCCTGAAAAGAGAACCCCGGTGGGTCCGAAAGGAGCTGTAGGGATCGAACATGACAAGTCCGGGATTTTCAAGCAGTATATTTCGTTCTTCGGATGTGATCCTGTGCGGCATGACGCTGTTCGTCCGTTTCCCTTAATCGGTACCGGTTTTCTGGATAATAAAGCTGATGATCCCGATAACGGCGAAAACAGCCGCGGAGATCATAGGGATGCGCTCCATAATACTGAGCGCTAACCACGCGATTACCGCCACCGGCAGGCCCAGTAGCGGGATCAGAAGAACGGCTTTTATGCCGTAAACCAGGAAGGCGATCAATACTGCGATACAGCCAATCGCGATCATCGGATAAACGATAAAGTTTTCATGCACCTTATACGCCAGGACCACAAGCACCGCGATCAGACAAGAAAAGCATCCGATACAAGAAAACAGATGATCCTCAAATAATTCCCCGAAAAAAGCCTTTGCCTTTTCACTCATTGTCATCACCCCCGGAAAACCGCTGTTAATAAGGAAATGATATACCATCCGGAAAGCTCATGCAACCGTTCCGGGAAATACATGGGTTTATAGTTTCCTTTCAGTTAAGGTTTTTTGTTCTCGACAGCTTCCCTGTTCTTTTCATCCTGCTCGGCGAAGTATGCCATAGTATCCTCCCAGGCTTTGACAACCCGCTCGGTCATGCCCTCCGCGTAAATGTCCTCATAGGGAAAGTCCAGGATATATATCCCCTCCTCGCCCCGGGGGCCCTCAGCGCTCTTCGGAGGCAAGAGCACGAAGTCCATCGCTTTGAATCCCACCCCCGCCGAGTCCATCAGGGAACGTATGGAGAGCATTATGTCCGCCGCGTTTTCGGCTGAGAGGTCCGTATCGTTTACATAGACCACCAGCTTTCCGGTCTGGGCTCCCAGTTCCCCGATATCGTACTGTCCGTCGCGGATCAGGTCCTCTGTTATCAGGGCATAGCTCTTGACGCCGGGATTTGCCGCATACTCCCGGGAGGTGAATTCCAGATCCCCGTAGGATATCTCGCATTCATAGGGAAACAGCGGAGCGTCGAAGACGTAGTCCGCGGCCTTTCGGTATTCCATATCCAGTCTGAGGGCTGTGTTGAGTCCCGAGACCACCGTTTCCTCATACGTATCCCTCAG
>JAGACT010000194.1 GCA_017613995.1 Eubacteriaceae bacterium | reverse complement strand
TCCCAGTACGGTGCCCTTGCTGCCCTTCACGTGGACTCCCGACGCGGCGGCCCTGATAAAGAGCACCCTGGGGGCGCCGTTCTCGGCGGTAAATGCTTCGGCTTCGGCGCAGATATCCTCGATCTGCTTTTTCACGTCGAGGCCGTAGAGTTGGTAGAGGTCCTTTCTGCCGGTGATGTCCGTGAGACGATCCAGCATGGAAAGGTAATCCTCGAAGCTGTTCACGTCGAAGTAGAGGATGGGTATTCCCGCTTTTTCCATGGTCTCTTTGATGGCCACCTGTCCGGTGGTGCCGGCGGAGGCTATGATAAGGTCCGGATCGGTCTTGAACAGCGTCTCCGCGTCTATGGACTTGGAGCTCCCGAGATCCGTGACGTCATCCCCGAGGCCCAGGTCAAAGTCCTCCCAGGCGTCGTGGGCCGCGGAACCTATGTTTCCTCCGGCGGTCTGCCAGATGTCCGCGAAGCTTCCCATCAGTACCGCAGTGTTGACGGGTTCCTTCGTGATGGTGACTTCCCTTCCCAGGTCGTCCGTTACCGTAACTGCGCTCCAGCTGCCGCTGTCGCCTTTTGCCTCGTCCTTATCCCCGCATCCGAACAGGGCCAGTACCATCATAAGGACCAGTATCGCTGCAATAGTTTTCTTCATCTTTTTCTCTCCCATTTTGGTATGTGTCATTCCGTCCGCATCAGCTCCAGGGCCTCTTCGTCTGAAACAGCCCTTTTTTCTGAAAGCATCTTGGAAAGACAGCGGTGTAAAAATGCGCTGCGCTCCTTCTGGGAAGGTATCCTGTCCTTCGCCAGGACCCTCAGTTCGCTCATCCGCTCCAGTATTTCGTCCATGCACTCCGGCACGCTCTCGCAGAGGCTGTCCCGTATCCAGGCGCAGGCGGCGGGGGAGGCTCCCCGGGTGGAGACCGCTATCGTGGTGCGGCCCCTCTGAAGGATGGCGGGGAAGATGGCGCTGGCGTCATCACCCCTCCATGCGCAGTTATAAGGTACGTGGTGTTCACTGCAGTAGCCTTTCAGGATCGCTCCGGCTTCCTCGCTGCCGGTGGCGTCCACTATGAGGGCGGCTCCGGGGCAGTCTTCCTGCTTTACCTGCCGCTCCTGCATCCTGACTCCCAGGGAGCGGATCCCGTCGCAGATCTCGGGGGCCACCACCGTAATGTCGGCCCCGTAGCCTCTGAGCAGCTCCGCCTTGTGGGCCGCTATGGCGCCTCCGCCGGCTATAAGCACCGGAAGGCCCTCCATTTCAATGAGGATCGGAAAGAATGCCATGAAACACCTCCGTATGAATGATTCTAGTTCTCTGCCGCCTTCGCGTGGGCGACGTACAGCTCCCTTACCTTTTCGTATTCTCCGAGGCCGCGGACGACGCATTCGACTTCCACGCCCTCCCGGATCAGCTGGTTCTTCCAGGAATCCTCCTCGTCACCGGCCATGTCGTTGGTGGCGTGGTCTCCCGCCACCACCAGCAGGGGAGCGAGATATACCTTTTTCGGCTTGAGCTTCCTGACTGCTTCCAATGCCGGGGCGATGCCCGGATCGAATTCCACGGTGCCTATGCAGATGTTGCCGCTTCCCGATTCGCTGAAGGTCTTCTGCAGCACTCCGTAGGCATCGAAGTCGCACTTTTTCGTGCCGTGGCCCATCAGCACCAGCATCTCGTCCTCTTTGAGGGGGAAGATCTCCCGGATGATCCCGGCCATGGCCTTCGAATCCTCTTCGCTGGAGATCAGCGGAGCTCCCACGGCTATCTTTTCGAACTTCGGGCCGTATTCCAGTACGGCGCCCTTGATCTTTTCGAATTCCTCTCCCGTAAGGATGTGGGAGGGCTGTACCAGTACATCGGTGATCCCGTGGCTGAGCATGTGCTCCATCTCGTCGGTGACGCTGCCGATATTGATGCCGTCCCTTTCACGGAGGATCCTGCGGACGACTCCGCTGGTCCAGGCCCTGAAAAGGTCTCTTTCGGGGAAGGCCTTCTTCAGATCCTCCTCGAAGGCGTCGATGGTGAGCTTTCTTGTCTCCTCGTAGGTGGTGCCGAAACTCACCGCTAGCAGTGCTTTCTTTGTCATGTCGTTATTCCTTTCATGTATGGTTTAACGGGTCGCTGCCCGTGTACCGGCAAAGAAAAAAGCGGCAGCATATATGCCGCCGCAGCCGTTTTATTGCAGCAATGCCCCGGGCATAACTCGTGCCCGGAGTATCATTCGTTTCCTGCAGCAGGTCTTCTGACTCGCACCGTTAAGTTTGTCCCGGCCTTCCCCCGCAGGGTGGCCTGTGTAAAACGTCGGGACAGCGAAGTGCTTACAGCGGCGGTACCGTCCGTGATTCCCACACGGTTCCCGTATTATTCCCTTCAAGGGACACTGCAGTTCGTTGTATTCACCTGTGGATAGTGTAACATACCCCGCCCGTCAAGGCAATACTTCCGCCAAACAATAAGGAGCCTCTCTAATGGCTTTTTAACGGGTCTTTAACAGACATGCTCCCCGGAGGGATGGTATAATTGAATCATAAAGAACTGAAGGAGGAATCGATGTGAAATACGAGATAAAGGGAACGCCCCTTCCGGTGGTGGAATGCACCCTGGATAAGGGGGAAGCCATGGTCTGCGAGGGAGGTTCCATGAGCTGGATGAGCCCCAACATGGACATGCAGACTTCGGGAGGGGGACTGGGAAAGATGTTCTCCAAGGCCATCACCGGTGAGAGCATGTTTCTGAACACATACACCGCCGTGGGAGGGGAGGGCATGATCGCCTTCGCGTCCAGTTTCCCGGGAAATATAATCGCCGTGGAAGTGGGCCCCGGCAGGGAGATCGTATGCCAGAAATCCTCATTTTTAGCCTCCACCGCGGGAGTGGAATTCTCCGTGTTCTTCCAGAGGAAGTTCGGAGCGGGCCTGGCGGGAGGAGAGGGATTCCTGATGCAGAGGCTCTCCGGGGCCGGCCTGGTGTTTCTGGAGATCGACGGCAGCGTGGTGGAAAAGACCCTTGGCCCCGGAGAGCAGATCGTGGTGGACACTGGATACATAGCCATGATGGACGCCACCTGCAGCATGGACGTGGTGTCAGTGAAGGGTGTGAAAAACGCCCTGCTGGGAGGGGAAGGCCTCTTCAATACCGTGATCACCGGTCCGGGAAGGATATATCTTCAGACCATGCCCGCCTACCAGGTGGCCAGCGTCATCCGCCGCTTCATCCCTGTACAGGGCTAGCTTGATTTGCATGCTCCCGTACCGAAAAAAGTGCTCATTTCCCCAGCTGTGAGTGATATAATCAATGGGAAGAAGTTGACCCCGGGAGGAAAAAATGGCGATACTTTTGGCTTCTGTACTGGATGCAGACTGGAACGACCTGGAAAACGAAGTTAAGATGGTGGACGACGCCGGCATAGACGGCTTCAGCCTTGATATCATGGACGGCAAGTTCGTGGAAAGGACCACCTTCGACATGGATACAGTAAGAAGGATAAGAATGGCAACGAATCGCCCCATAGAGGCCCACTTGATGGTGGAGTCACCGGAGGAATGGATGGAGGAGATCTGCGAAGCGGGAGTAGACCAGCTTTTGTTCCACATAGAGGCGACACAGCGCCCCCTTGAGATACTGGACTACGTGCAGGGAAGGGATCTTTCCTGCGGCATCGCCGTCCTGATAGAGACCCCGATAGAATCCCTTCCCACGGAAGTCATGAGAAGGGTGGACATAGTGAACCTCATGGCTGTAAGAGTGGGTTACGGCGGCCAGAAGGCCTCCGAACAGACAGAGGAGCGCATTAGGCAGCTCAGGGAGATCTTCGGATGCGTCAACGACCACTTTGCCATCGGAGTGGACGGAGGCATGAAAATCGACAACTGTGCCGATTTCGCGGGAGCCGGAGCGGACCTGAACTGATGCTC
>JAGACT010000193.1 GCA_017613995.1 Eubacteriaceae bacterium | reverse complement strand
GGAGTTCGGTTTCATCGAGCTTCCCGAGGCGTTCACCACAGGCAGTTCCATCATGCCCCAGAAGAAGAATCCGGACATGGCGGAACTGACCCGGGGAAAGACCGGCAGGGTCTACGGTGACCTGATGGGCCTTCTTACCACCCTCAAGGGAATACCCATGGCCTACAACCAGGACATGCAGGAGGACAAGGAGGCGGTGTTCGACGCTCTGGACAACGCGAAGATCTGCCTTAAGGTCTTCGCCCCCATGGTGGCCGGTATCAGGGCGAATCCCGCAGTGATGCTCTCCGCGGCAAAGAAGGGATTCATAAACGCCACGGACCTGGCCGACTACATGGTCAGCAGGGGAATAGCCTTCAGGGATGCCTACCATATCTCGGGCACGCTGGTGCACGAATGCATCGAAAAGGGCATCGTGCTGGAGGACGTGAGCATTGAGGAATACAAAAAGCATTCTCCTCTTATCGGAGAGGACGTATACGAAGCTATAGATCTTGTGAACTGCGTACAGAAACGGCTCTCTGCCGGAGGCACTTCGATCGAAAGCGTTGAGACGCAGCTTGAGCACTTCAGGAGGTTATTGTCATGATAAAAGTATTCGTGGACGGTTCTTCGGGAACGACGGGTCTGAGGATAAATGAGAGGCTCTCGGGCCGGGAAGACATCGAGATGATAAAGCTCTCGGAGGAGGAAAGGAAGGACCCTTCCGCCAGGGAGGACGCACTGAAAGCTTCAGACGTGACCTTCTGGTGCCTGCCGGACGACGCTTCGGCGGAGTCGGAATACATGATCGGCGGCGGCACCATAGTCATAGACACAGCGACGGTGCACCGCTGCGACGAAAAGTGGACCTACGGCTTTGCGGAGCTCAGGAGCCTCAGAGAGAAGATAGCGGGCTCATCCATGATAGCCAACCCCGGATGCCACGCCAGCGGCTTCGTTGCCCTTATAGCGCCCCTGATCGAAGAGGGAGCCATCGATCCCGAAGCGTTTTTCACCTCCTGCTCCCTGACCGGGTACTCCGGCGGAGGAAAGAAGATGATCGCAGAGTACGAGGCTCCCGATCGGGATCCTCTGCTTTCCGCCCCCAGGCTCTACTCCCTGGGACAGGCCCACAAGCACCTGCCGGAGATGGTGAAGTACACGGGGCTCAAAAAGGCTCCGGGCTTTGAGCCCATCGTATGCGACTTCTACAGCGGGATGCAGGTCAGCGTGGTGCTGGAGGCACAATCGAGAAAGGTCAGTCCCGCAACCATCAAGGAGATCTACGCGGATACATATAAAGCGGGGCTCATAAAGTATACGGACAGCCAGGATCAGGGCGGTTACATGTCGGCCCTTTCCATGAGCGGCCGGGACGACATGAGAGTCTCCGTCTACGGAAACGAAGAGAGGCTCCTTCTGGTATCTTCCTTTGACAACCTGGGCAAGGGAGCCAGCGGAGCCGCCATACAGAACATGAACATAGCGCTGGGTCTTGAAGAAGACCTGGGACTTATTACAGGATAAACGGGAGGGGAAAAAAGATATGGAGATTATTACAGGCGGCATATGTGCCCCGAAGGGCTTTAAGGCCTCCGGCATACACTGCGGCATCAGGAAGAACCACGACAAGAAGGACCTGGCCATGATAGTCAGCGACGTCACGGCCACGGCCGCGGCGGTCTACACCACGAACCTCGTGAAGGGCGCCCCCATCACGGTGACGAAGGATCATCTCTCCGACGGTCTGGCAAAGGCTGTCATCGTCAACAGCGGCAACGCCAACACATGCAATTCGGACGGCAGAGAAGTGGCGGAGAAGATGTGCGGTTTCGTGGAGAAGTACGCCGGAGTGAAGGCAAAGGACGTGATCATCGCTTCCACCGGAGTCATCGGACAGAAGCTGGACACGACCCCCATAGAAAACGGGATGACCGAGCTTACACAGGCTCTGTCCTATGACGGATGCAGTGATGCGGCATCAGCCATCATGACCACCGATACGGTGCCGAAGGTCATAGCGGTCTCCTTCACAGTGGGAGGAAAAGAGGTGAAACTCGGCGGCATCGCCAAGGGAAGCGGCATGATCCATCCCAACATGGCCACCATGCTGGTGTTCCTGACCACGGACTGCGCCATCTCTTCCAGGATGCTCCAGAAGGCCCTTTCCACCGACATAGCCTCCACCTTCAACATGGTCTCCGTGGACGGTGATACCTCCACCAACGACATGGTATGCATCATGGCTAACGGCCTGGCGGGTAACGAACTGATAAACTCGGAAGGAGAGGACTTCGACGAATTCATGAAGGCCCTCAACACCGTCAACATGTTCCTGTGCCGCTCCATCGCGGCGGACGGAGAGGGAGCCACCAAGCTGGTGGAATGCACGGTTAACGGAGCCCCGAACATTGAGATCGCCCGGGGGGCCGCCAAGTCGGTAATCACCTCATCCCTTGTGAAGGCTGCCATGTTCGGAGCCGACGCCAACTGGGGAAGGGTCCTGTGTGCCCTGGGATACAGCGGGCTGGACCTGGATCCCGACGAGATAGACGTTTCCTTCATCTCGAAGAAGGGCGAGATCGTCGTGTGCACCGGAGGCAGGGGAGTGGACTTCTCCGAAGAGAAGGCCAAGGAGATCCTGCTGGAGGACGAGATAACCATCAAGGTATGCCTCAACAGCGGAAGCGTTTCCGCTACAGCCTGGGGATGCGACCTGACATACGACTACGTGAAGATAAACGGTGACTACCGCACCTGAGGAGGAAGATATGGACGGATTTACAAATCAGCAGAGGGCCGAGGTGCTGACCCAGGCACTGCCCTACATAAAGGCCCACGCGGGAAGCGTGGTGGTGGTCAAGTACGGCGGAGCCGCCATGACCGAGGAACACCTGAAGATGCAGGTCATGGAGGACATAGTGCTTCTGTGGCTCGTGGGAGTCAAGGTGGTGCTGGTGCACGGAGGCGGAAGCGAGATAAGCGATCTGATGAAAAAGATGGGCAAGGAGCCTGTCTTCATCGACGGCCTTAGGGTCACCGACAGGGAGACCGTGGAGATAGCCCAGATGGTGCTGGCGGGAAAGGTCAACAAGGGCCTCGTTAACCTGATCCAGACCAAGGGCGGTTCCGCAATGGGCATCTGCGGGTCCGATGCCAGGCTCATCGAGGCGAAGATCAAGGACGAGCGCCTCGGATACGTGGGCGAGATAACAAAGATCAACATTGAATGCGTCAACGACCTGCTGGAGGGCGGCTACATCCCCGTCATCTCCACCATCGGATGCGACAGGGAAGGAAACACCTACAACATCAACGCCGATACGGCGGCGGCATGGATCGCCGGTGCCCTGGGTGCGGGACGTATGATCCTCATGACCGACGTGGCCGGTATCCTCAGGGACGTGAACGACCGCAATTCCCTGATAGCCGAGCTCACGGTGGACGAAGCGAAGAAGCTCTATGAAACGGATATCATATCCGGCGGCATGATCCCCAAGGTGGACTGCTGCATAGAGGCCCTGGAGCACGGGGTGGAGAGAGCCATCATAATGGACGGCAGGGTGCCCCACGCGATACTGATGGAACTACTGACCGACGAAGGCGCCGGTACGATGATAACAAAGGGAGGATGCGATGGAAACGATCAAACAGATTGACGATACATATGTGGCCCATACCTACGGAAGGTTCCCGGTGGAACTGGTAAGCGGAAGCGGCAGTATACTGAAGGACACTGCGGGAAAAGAGTATATCGACATGGGAAGCGGCATCGCGGTGTCCTCCTTCGGGGTCTGCGATCCCGTCTGGGCTGAGGCCGTATCGAAGCAGGCGTCGACCCTGACCCATACTTCGAACCTGTACTACACTTCCCCCTGCGCCATGCTGGCAAAGGAGCTGTGCGAGAAGACCGGCTTCAAAAAGGTATTTTACGGGAACTCGGGAGCGGAAGCCAACGAGTGCGCCATCAAGGCTGCCAGAAAGTACGGGGCCTAGAAGAAGGGCGCGGAGTACTATACGATAGTGACCCTGGAAAACAGCTTCCACGGCAGGACCCTTACCACCCTGGCGGCTACGGGACAGGATCATTTCCACGAACTGTTCCAGCCCCTGACTCCCGGATTCGTTTCAGTGCCGGCAAACGACATCGAAGCCGTGAAAAAGGCTGTCACGGACAATAAGGTCTGCGCCGTGATGATAGAGCTGATCCAGGGCGAGGGAGGAGTCAACGTTCTCACGAATGACTACGTGAAGGACCTTTCGGAACTGTGCAAAAAAGAGGACATCCTCCTTCTCATCGACGAGGTACAGACCGGAAACGGCAGGACCGGGGAGCTGTACTGCTACATGAACTACGGCATTATGCCGGACGTCATAACCACCGCCAAGGGACTCGGAGGAGGCCTTCCCATAGGAGCCTGCCTGCTGGGCGAGAAGGTGCAGGACATCTTCGCCCCCGGGGACCACGGCAGCACCTTCGGCGGCAACCCCATAGCCTGCGCCGGAGCCCTTACGGTCATCGGAAGGCTCACTCCCGGGTTCCTCTCGGAAGTGAAGGCAAAGGGTGAATACCTGAAGATGAGCTTCACCGGAGCAAAGGGCGTTGAAAGCTTCGCCGGCATGGGACTCATGGCGGGCATCAGGCCCACCGGGGATCTTGCAAAGATCATGAACGAACTAATCGGAAAGGGCGTGCTGGCCCTTACGGCCAAGGACAAGCTCAGGCTCCTGCCCGCTCTCAACATTCCCTTCGAGGACCTCAAAAAGGCAGTTGAGATCATCCTTTCCGTACTGGAGGAAAATGCATGAAGAACACGTTTTACGGCAAAAGCTTTCTGAAGCTTCTTGACTTCTCTAAGGAAGAGATAGTATACCTGCTGGACCTGTCGGATAAGCTGAAGAAGGAAAAGCAGCAGGGCATACCCCACAGGATCTGCGACGGCAAGAACGTGGCCCTGATC
>JAGACT010000192.1 GCA_017613995.1 Eubacteriaceae bacterium | reverse complement strand
TTCGTGAACGACGATACCGGGGAGCTGCTGGAGTACCTGTATTCCAGCATGGACAGCATCGAGGACGCGGAGCTGAAGCGGGAATGCGTGCTTCTCAAGGAGGAGTTCGACAAGAACAGGCGCATACCCAAGGAGGATTACGTGGAGTACACCATGCTCCTCAACGAGGCGGACGCCGTATGGCACCGCGCAAAGGCGGACAACGATTTCGCCGCCTTCGAGCCAGTGCTGGAGAGGATAGTGGAATATCAGAAGAAGGTCGCCGACTGGTTCGATCCGGGAGCCCCTCTCCGCTACGATACCCTGCTCAACGAGTACGACAGGGGAGTGACCTGCGAGGTGCTGGACGGCTTCTTCGAGCGCCTGGGCAAGTCGATAACTCCTCTGGTGAAGGAGATCTCTAAGGTACAGGAGAGAGTGGACCACTCCGTCATAGAGGGGATCTTCCCCGTGGAAAAGCAGAGGATACTCTCGAGAAAGGCCATGGATTACCTCCAGATAGATCCCGCCCGCTGCGTGCTGGGGGAGACGGAGCATCCCTTCACCGAAAGCTTCAACAAGTATGACGTCAGGATCACCACCAAGTATCACGAGAATGATTTCCTGGACAATATGTACAGCGTCATGCACGAGGGCGGCCACGCCATCTACGAGATGAGCTATCCCGACGAGTACATGTACACCGCCCTGGCCGGAGGCGCTTCCTGCGCCATGCACGAGAGCCAGTCCAGTTTCTGGGAGAACATGGTGGGCCGCAGCGAGGAGTTCATCTCATATATAGCCCCCACCTTCAGGGAGCTCTTCCCGTCTCTGGCGGGGGTGAGCGACAGAGCCTTCTACGAGGCGGCAAACAGGAGCACCCCGTCCCTTATCCGCACGGAATCGGACGAGCTGACCTATTCGCTGCACGTCATGGTGCGCTACGAGCTGGAAAAGGCCCTGATAGACGGCAGCATGAAGGTGCACGACCTTCCCGGGGAGTGGAACAGTCTGTACCGCAAATATCTGGGCATCGAGGTGCCCGACGATACCAGGGGAGTGCTGCAGGATTCCCACTGGAGCGGCGGCAGCTTCGGCTACTTCCCCAGCTACGCTCTGGGCAACGCCTACAGCGCCCAGATCCTCGCGAGCCTGGTGAAGGAAGTGGACTTTCCGAAGGCGGTGGCCTCAGGAGACATCGCGCCGGTCAAAAACTGGCTCACCGACCACGTCTACCGCTACGGCAGGCTCCTGGATCCCTCGGATCTGATAAGGCAGTGCTGCGGAGGACAGTTCGATCCCGCCTTCTACACAGACTATCTGGAAAAGAAGTTCAGCGCTATATACTCGCTGTGATAAATGTGATATAATATAATTTAACCTAAATACAAAAACACAGCAATTCGGGGAAAAGATACCATGAAAACACTGAGAAGAGCATCTCTGCTGATAGTCCTGGCGATGATACTGTCCCTCATGCCGGCGCTGCCGGCTGCGAGGACGGAGGCTGCCGTGGGCACCGCCGAGATGACCATAACGCCTTCCAGGACCATAGCTCCCGGCGTCGCCACCACCATCGACATCAAGATAGTGGCCACGGGCTTCTACATGACCCGCTTCGACTTCACGGTGCTCGCCGACAAGGGGCTGGAGCTCACCGGTGCATCGGGAGGTTCCGTCAACGGCAACACTGTCACCTGGGAGGATTCTGACGGATCTACAGAAACGACAATTACTCTGTATATCTCCCCCAGTGAGGACTTCACGGGCAGCACCAAGAAGGTGTCCGTCGGCAGCATCCTGATCAACGGATACTACATGGCCACGGAGACAGTTTACCAGCCCACCAATCCCGGCGGACCGGGACAGCCTGCCACACCTTCCCAGGAAGTGACCCAGGAAGTGAAGAAGCCCACCACCGTAATGGCTACGGCGGGCAGCTGCGCCGTCTACATGGCCAGCGACAACTGCGACCTTAGCGGGATAAAGATCGACGGCCAGGCGGTGGCGGGATTCTCACCCTCCATCACCACCTATTCCCTGCCCGATACCGAGGACGGCTACATCAACGTGGACGCCTCCGCGGCGGACGAACGCTCCAAGGTCACCGGCACGGGCCTGGTGGATCTGGAATACGGCATCAACAGGGTAAATATCCAGGTGACCAGCGAATACGGCAGCACCAGGACCTATACGGTATCCATCAAGAGGAAGGATAACCGCAGCTCCGACTGGTCCCTTGCCAGCCTCAGCGTGGACGTGGGACTTCTCAACTTCGAGCAGAACAAGTACTCCTTCAGCGTGGTGTGCGACCATTCCACCGAGAGCGTCACAATCAACGCCCAGGTGACCGACGCGGCCGCCGTGCTGGTGTCCGGCACCGGTAAGTTCCCCCTGGAGGACGGGATCAACGTGTTCCCGATCATCGTACGGGCCGAGAACGAGAAGGAAAAGACCTATACCGTATACGTCATAAGAAAGAACGAGAACGGCGAAGAGCAGCAGCTTTCCGACAACAACATGCTTTCAGGCCTCTCCGTTTCCCTGGTGAACTTCCAGGGCCAGGAGACGCCCCTGGACATAGGGTTCTCGGCGGACAAATATGAGTACGTGATGTTCATAAAGGGCGGATATGATTCCGCCAGAGTCACCGCGACTCCCGCGGATCCCACCGCCGTGGTGGAGATCTTCGGCGGGGAGGGCCTCATGGTAGGCCAGAACGACATCACCGTTTCCTCAGTTTCCCAGGACGCCAATACCAGGGAGTACCTCATCAGGCTCGTCGTGCTGGACGAGACCCTGCACGTGAGGCCTTCGCTGGTGGACGTGGACATAGCGACTTCCGTCAGCGATACCGTAACGATAGATTTCACCGAGGAAAGCGACTTCATGGTGCCCTTCGACACCATCAAAGCCGTCACCCTGGTGAACAAGATGCTCCGCATCGACGACTACGACCACGGCGTTCTGACCTGCAGGATGCTGTTCCCCTCCGGAGCCGATCTGGTGGGAGGAGACCTGAACGCGAAGGTCACCTTCGAGGATCTGTCCGGCAGCGAAAAGTACGCCTCCAGGACCTCCGGCAAGAGGGGCAAGCACGTGAACTTCGCCCACAGCGGGACCATCCCCTCCGACAGCGTCATCTCCATCTACGTGGGAGACGTCTTCCATGACGACGAGCAGGTGTACCTGTACTATTTCAACAGCGGTTCATCCCGCTTCGAGCTGGAGGGAGAGCCCCTTACGGTAAAGGGCGGCTACATTCAGCCGGATATAAATCACTTCTCCCAGTTCTTCGTCTCAGAGAAGAAGATGGCTATACTGGATCCGAAGCTGATGATGATCATAGGCGGAGGAGTCCTGCTCCTGGCCCTGGTGATCTTTCTGGCCATCAGGATAGTCAACCGCAGGAAGAAGGACAAATATGTGGACGAGAACGAATTCGAGTCCTACGACGCCTACGACGAGTACTACGATCCCGAGGAAAGGGACGGCGCGGCCGGTGAGATGACCGAAGGCGAAGAGGGCGGTGCCGGGGAGATGACCCCCGCCGACAACGACGACATGAGGGAGTATGAATCCGATATCCCCGTTTCCTACGAGGAAGCCTACATGCAGCAGGCCATGAGGAGGGACGCTCCCGATATCGAGTTCCCCCAGGGCGAATCCCTCAAGGAGGACGTGGATCCCTTCAGAGCCCGGGAGGAGGAGCACGAACTTACCGAGGAGGAAAAGGAGCTCAACGAATTCCTCGACGGTCTGGACGAACTCTTCGGCTGATCATAAGCATTTTCGCTCTTATTGTTCCCACCGGGAACGATAAGAGCTTTTTTTATGATATTATTGGATGGATGGAAGAAAAGTATATCCCGACAGAAGAACTTAAAAGATTCGAGCTGCTCACGGACGTGCCCATGAGCAGGTACACCACGATACACTGCGGCGGACCGGCGGACATGGCCCTGTTCCCCCGCAGCGAGGACGAGCTCTCCCTGATGCTGCAGATCCTGGGAGCGGAAAAGATCCCCGTTTCCCTTATCGGAGGGGGCAGCAACCTTCTCGTGGGGGACGGAGGCATAAGGGGCGCCGCGGTGTTCCTTTCCGGCCTCGGGGATATCAGGATAAGGGACAATACCGTTTACGCTTCCGCGGGAGTCGCTCTTCCGAAGCTCGCCAGGATGGCGGCGGAAGCTTCCCTCAGCGGGCTGCAGTTCGCTTCCGGCATCCCCGGCACCGTGGGCGGCGCCGTGGTTATGAACGCCGGGGCCTACGGCTCCGAAATGAAGGATATCCTCCTCAAGTGCAGGGTGATGGACGAATTCGGAGACGTGACCACCATGGGTACTCAGGAGCTGGACATGTCCTACCGCCACAGCGTCTTTTCCGGCAGCGACGGCAGGATCGTGATAAGCGCCCTGCTGGGGCTCACGGGAGGGGAGAGGGACAGTATAATGGAGGAGATGAAGGAACTCGCCGCCAGGAGGAGAACCTCCCAGCCGCTGGACATGCCCAGCGCCGGCAGCACCTTCAGGCGTCCCGAAGACGCCCCCGCCGCCGCCAGGCTCATAGACGACGCGGGCCTCAAGGGCCTCAGGGTGGGGGACGCCATGGTCAGCACCGTGCACGCGGGCTTCATAGTCAACGCGGGGCATGCCTCTGCCGGAGAGGTCAGGGAGCTGATAGAACTGGTCACCGAAAGGGTGTACAGCCTCTTCGGGGTCACGCTTCAGCCCGAGATAAAGTATATGGGGTGTTTTTAAAAAATGAACTATAAAAAGTACAGGAAGAAAAGAAGGCTCCTGCGTCTTGCGGTGATGATCCTCAGCATCGTGCCCCTTTCGGTGGCGGTGCTGTTCGGCCTGCAGATCACGGACCACCTGGCCCGCACCAGGCTGTGCCCGGAGATGTTCAGGATAAGCTTCGTGGACAGGATGTTCCTGCGCTCCCTTATGAACCGCTACGAGGGCAATACGGTGCTGGCGGACGGCTTCTACGTGATAGTCGCCCTGGTGGCCCTGGCGGTGCTGGCGGGCCTGGTGATGTGCGTCTTCAGAAAACGCACGGGAGCCCTGGGGGTGGCCATACTCATCTTCGTGTACGCGGTGGATATCGCCTACTGCCTGCTGCGACTCAACTGGATAACGGCGGCGGTGCACGGAGCCTTTGTCGTGCTGCTGATGCTTTCCGGCAGGGCCTGGAACTCGCTGAAAAGCTTTGAGGACAGCGTCTGGGGATAGGGCAATCGGACGGAGCATGTCTTCGGACATGCCTTTTTTAAACTTTACGTGCGATTTTGTTGAAATATATATTCGATGATGGTATAGTTTAGCCAGCATTCGGAGGGTCATATCATGGACAACATAGTCATCAAGGGAGCCAAAGAGAACAATCTCAGAAACATAGATCTTACCATACCCCGGGACCGGTTCATCGTGTTCACGGGGCTTTCAGGCAGCGGCAAGAGCTCGCTGGCCTTCGACACCATTTACGCCGAGGGACAGCGCAGATACGTGGAGAGCCTTTCCGCCTACGCCAGGCAGTTCCTGGGCCAGGTCAACAAGCCCGACGTGGAGAGCATCGAGGGCCTTTCCCCGGCCATCTCCATAGACCAGAAGACCACCAACCGCAACCCCCGTTCCACCGTGGGCACTGTAACGGAGATCTACGACTACTTCAGGCTCCTCTACGCCAGGATAGGCGTGCCCCACTGCCCGGAGTGCGGCAGGGAGGTGAAGGCCCAGAGCATCGACGTCATAGTGGACGAGATACTCTGTGGTGAGGAGAACGAGCGCTTCATGATCCTTTCCCCCGTGATCCGCGGGGAGAAGGGCACCCACAAGAAGCTTCTGGATTCCCTGTCCTCCGACGGCTATGTGAGGGCCGTGATCGACGGGGAACTGTATGAGCTCACGGAAGCCCCTGAGCTGGACAAGAACCGCCGCCACGACATCAGCGTGGTGGTGGACAGGCTCACCCGCAGGGAGGGCATCCGCAGCAGACTCTTCGATTCCGTGCAGACGGCCCTGAAGCTCTCCGACGGGCTGGCGGTATACCGTTCCGATGCGGCAGAGCGCCTTTATTCCGAGAATTTCAGCTGCCCCGAGTGCGGCATATCCTTCCATGAGCTGGAGCCAAGGGATTTCTCCTTCAACTCCCCCTTCGGCATGTGCCCGGAGTGCAGCGGCATAGGATACCATACCAAGGCGGATCCGGACAAGCTGATCCCGGACATGTCCCTGAGCCTCAGCCAGGGAGCCCTGAAGTTCTACAACACCAACGAGGACGGATACTACTTCACCATCATCACCGAGCTGGCCAGGCATTACGGAGTGGACCCGGACCGCCCCCTGTCGGAGGCACCGGAGGAATTCATCCATGCCCTGCTCTACGGCGACGACACGGTGCTCAGCATCTCCTTCAACAGCTACTTTTCCGGCTATAGGAACACGAAAGTGGTGTTCGAGGGCGTGGTGAACAACATCATGCGCCGCTACAGGGAGAGCTCCTCCGACTTTATGAAGGAAAAGATGGAGGAATACATGTCCAGTGTGGAATGCTCCTCCTGCCACGGCAAGAGGCTCAACCCCATTTCCCTGGCGGTGACCGTGGGAGGGCTGAACATCACAGAGATGACCGAGATGTCGGTATCCGCCTGCCGGGACTGCCTTAAGGGGCTTAAACTCTCCGAAAAGGACATGACGGTTTCCAGGCTCCTGCTGGACGAGATCATCAAGAGGCTGGACTTCCTGGTGGACGTGGGACTGGGATACCTGAACCTTACCCGCAGCGCCGGCAGCCTTTCCGGAGGCGAATCCCAGAGGATCCGTCTCGCCACCCAGATCGGCTCCCGCCTCACGGGGGTCCTCTACGTGCTGGACGAACCCAGCATAGGCCTCCACCAGAGAGACAACGAGAAGCTGATCAGGGCCCTTCGCAACCTCACCGACCTGGGCAACACCCTGATCGTGGTGGAACACGACACCGACACCATACTGGCGGCGGACCACATCGTGGACATAGGTCCCGGCGCGGGCATCAACGGCGGAAGAGTGGTGGGCCAGGGCAGCGTGGAGGATATCATCGCGTCCCCCGAGAGCATAACCGGACGGTATCTTTCCGGGGAACTTCGTATAGACGTGCCCGGGAAGAGGCATCAGCCCGACGGCAGGTTCCTTACGGTCAGGGGGGCCTGCGGCAACAATCTCAAAAACATCGACGTTTCCTTCCCGGTGGGGCTCTTCACCTGCGTGACGGGAGTGTCCGGCAGCGGCAAGAGCACCCTGGTGAACGACATACTCTACCGCTACATGTCCTGCGTCATAAACAGGAACCCCGTCAAGGGCATAAAGTGCGATACGGTGGAGGGCACCTCATTCATCGACAAGGTCATAGCCATCGACCAGTCCCCCATAGGCAGGACTCCCCGTTCCAACCCGGCGACGTACACCGGGGTCTTCGACCTGATAAGGGATCTTTACGCGTCCCTGCCGGAATCGAAGATGAGGGGCTATAAAAAGGGCCGCTTCTCCTTCAACGTGAAGGGCGGCCGCTGCGAGAGCTGCTCCGTCGACGGCATCATCAAGATAGAGATGCATTTTCTGCCCGACGTGTACGTGCCCTGCGAGGTGTGCCACGGCAGGCGATACAACTCCGAGACCCTGCAGGTGACCTACAGGGGAAAGAGCATCGCCGACGTGCTGGAGATGAGCGTGGAGGAGGCCCTGGGATTCTTCGAGAACCATTCCAGGATCCGTGAAAAGATCCAGACCCTCTACGACGTGGGACTGGGCTACATCAAGCTGGGCCAGAGCTCCACGACCCTTTCCGGAGGAGAGGCCCAGAGGATCAAGCTGGCCTCGGAACTGTCCCGCCGCGCCACCGGCAGCACCCTGTACATCCTGGACGAACCCACCACGGGGCTCCATTCCGACGACGTGAAAAAGCTCCTTTCGGTCCTCATGAGGCTCCGGGACAGCGGCAACACCATAGTGGTGATAGAGCATAACCTGGACGTCATCAAGTGCGCGGACCACATCGTGGACCTCGGTTACGAAGGCGGTGACGAGGGCGGCATGCTCATAGCCAGCGGCACCCCGGAGGAGATCGCGCAGCGTCCCGACAGCTATACCGGGATCTTCCTGAAAAAGGTGCTGGGGGAGCAGCCAAGCCGCTGACAGGTTGGCTTATAAAACGAATCGGGGGATTTTGCGTAATAAAATAAGGCTATATAGCTAAAATGCTTAATAAAATATCACTAAAACTAAAAAAATAGCAAATAATAGTTAATATTGTTGATGTTTTAATGTATAATGTAGTCAAAGACATTTCGAGGTGCTTTGATGGACGCAATTGATAGAAAGATAATCAGCATTTTATGCAACGACGGAAGAATAACCATGAAGGACCTGGCGGCAGAGCTCAAGCTATCCGCACCTGCCGTGGCGGAGAGAGTCCGCAGGCTCGAACAGAACGACATCATATCCGGCTACAAGGCCATGGTGAACCGCAGCAAGCTGGGCCAGCATGTATCCGTCTTCATAAACCTGGACATACCCGCGAACCGCTACGAGGAGTTCAAGGTATTTGCCGACGAGACCAGCGAGATCACGGAGTTCTATTACGTGACCGGCCAGCATTCCCTTATAGTCAAGGCATTCGTGCGGGGCACGGAACACCTGGCGAACCTGCTGGAACGCATCCAGCTGTTCGGCAACACCGAGACCTACGTCGTGATGTATGCCAACGTTAAAAAGGAACATTTTGAGGAATAGGATCCCACGCGGGCGCACGGCGCCCGTTTTTTTATTTTTTCTTCTTGCAAAGGAGGGCCTAATTCTGTATAATACCTAAAAGTCAAAGCGTTGACGGAAAAGAGTAGTTCCGCACCCTGTGTCCAGAGAGTACCCGGCAGGTGAAAGGGTATACATAAGAGGGAACGAATACATTCCTGAGCGTCCTTTCGAAAGGTACTGCCCGGTAGGGAGGAACGGGACGGCCCGTTACAGCCTGTGTGGAAGATTCCACACCCCGAGGAGGCCTTCGCGAGGAGGTCTCGAAGCGAGGTGGTACCGCGGATCGATGATCCGCCCTCTGCGGAACAGTCCGCAGAATTTTTTTATATATGCGACGGAGGAAAAATAATTGCAGATTTATGAGGAACTGGTGGCCAGGGGACTTATCGCCCAGGTCACGGATGAGGAAGAGATCAGAGAGCTTATAAACAGCGGGGGAGCCCGTTTCTACATAGGCTACGATCCCACGGCGGATTCTCTGCATGTGGGTCATTTCATGACGCTGTGCCTTATGAAGAGGCTCCAGATGGCGGGCAACAAGCCCGTGGTGCTTCTCGGAGGAGGCACCGGCATGATCGGAGACCCTTCGGGAAAGACCGACATGAGACAGATGATGACCGTGGAGACCATACAGCACAACTGCGAATGCTTCAAGAAGCAGATGGAGCGCTTCATCGAGTTCGGCGAGGACAAGGCCATCATCGTGAACAACGCAGACTGGCTGCTGGATCTCAAGTACGTGGATATGCTGAGGGAAGTGGGCGCCTGCTTCTCGGTCAACAACATGCTCAGGGCCGAATGCTACAAGCAGAGGATGGAGAGGGGACTCACCTTCTTCGAGTTCAACTACATGATCATGCAGGCCTACGACTTCTGGCACCTGCACGAGCATTACGGGGTCAACATGCAGTTCGGCGGAGACGACCAGTGGAGCAACATGCTGGCGGGCACGGAGCTCATCAGAAAGAAGAGCGGAGACGACGCCTACGCCATGACCATCACCCTTCTTCTGAACAGCGAAGGCAAGAAGATGGGCAAGACAGTATCCGGAGCCGTATGGCTCGATCCCGAGAAGACTTCCCCCTACGAGTTCTACCAGTACTGGAGGAACGTGGATGACGCCGACGTCATGAAGTGCCTGAGGATGCTCACCTTCGTCTCCCTGGAGGAGATAGACGGGATGGAGAAGTGGCCCGACGAGAGGATCAACGAGAAGAAGGAGATCCTTGCCTTCGAGCTCACGTCCCTCGTGCACGGGCAGGATGAAGCCGTCAAGGCCAGGGACGCCTCCCGCGCCCTGTTCACCGGAGAAGTCGATGCCAACAGCGAGAACATCCCATCCACCGCGGTATCCCGCAGCGAACTGGAGGAGGGAGTGGATATCCAGAGCCTGCTGCTCCGCTCTTCACTGGCTTCCAGCCGTTCCGACGCCAGAAGGCTCATAGAGCAGGGCGGACTTACGGTCAACGGGCAGAAGGTCACGGACGCTTCCAGGATCATTTCCCTGGACGACATGGAGGGAGGATACATCCTTATCAGAAAGGGAAAGAAGGTATATCACAAGATAGTAGCCGAATAACGGAGCATTTCGGAGACGCCGCTCAAGGCGTCTCTTTTTTAGGCTCATTATCATTAATCACGGGATAATCATATTGACTTTGGCCCCTTATTTCGTTACAATAAATGTAATTGAGTAAAAATATTTCTTTGATAAAGGGAGTAATCACACAAAATGGCAAAACAGCATTTCGAAAGAACCAAGCCGCATGTCAACATCGGTACGATCGGTCACGTAGACCATGGTAAGACCACCCTTACCGCCGCCATCACCAAGGTGCTTCACGAGAGACTGGGCACCGGCGAGTACGTCGCATTCGAGAACATCGACAAGGCACCCGAAGAGAGAGAAAGAGGAATCACCATCTCCACAGCCCACGTCGAGTACGAGACCGCAAAGCGTCACTACGCCCACGTAGACTGCCCGGGCCACGCAGACTACATCAAGAACATGATCACC
>JAGACT010000191.1 GCA_017613995.1 Eubacteriaceae bacterium | reverse complement strand
TGGTCACGCTCGATCTGCTGTTCTTCTCGAAGAAACACACGGCGGAAGTACGCAGACGCGCGGAGATGGCCTGCGGGATCCCGGGCAGCCGCATCATGGTGAGCTGCAGTCATACCCATTCGGGCCCCTGGGCCTCGGGGCGTCTCGATATCGAGAGTCTTGAAGCCGGGAAAGAATAGCCGCTCGAGTACGTGGAATCCGTCATCTCAAAGATCGTCACGATCATAACGGAGGCAAAGAACGAAGCGTATCCCGCGTACTTCGGGTACGGTACCGCGGTCTGCGGGGCTGAGTCCGGGGTGGGCGGCAACCGCAGGATACCGGGCGGCCCGCACGACCCCCTGGTCAGCGTTATGGCGATAAAGGACTGCATGGACGACGTCCGCGGAGTGATCATAAACTATACCTTGCACCCTTCGTTCATCCACGAATGGAGCAACGTGTGCTCGGCAGATTATCCGTGCTACGTGAAGCGCCAGATCGAGGAACTCGAACCGGGCGCCGTTACCGGATTCACCCAGGGAACGTCCGGGAACCAGTCGAGCCGCTATTACCGCCGGGGCGAAAGCTTTGACGAGGCCGAACGGGTGGGCAGGACCATAGGAAAGGCGGCCCACAGGGCAGTGCAGAACGCGGCATGGTCCGACAAGATCGATATCGCCGCTGCTTCCGTTGAGCTCCCCATCGAACTGAGAGATTTCGGGACGGAAGAGGAACTGCGGGCAAAGGTGGCAGCTGACGAGGCTGTGTATAAGGACCTTTATTCAAGATACGGGAACTCTGAAAAGAGGGAAGAGTACTACATGTGGCAGAACGCCAACCTGAAGCTGCTTGGATCGGAAGACCAGCTCGGATATGTCGTCATGAGAAAAAAGGGCGTGAAGATCGAACTGCTGGGAGACGAGGATCCCGCGGAGATACAGGTATTCAGGCTGGGAGGGCTCTGCGTGGTCGGCATCCCCGGTGAGATATTCGTGGAATACGGGCTGTATATAAAGGCGACAGCCGGGTTCGGGACTGTGATCGTGAACGAGCTTTCGAACGGCTGCCTTCCCGGATACATGTATACGCCTGAATCCCTGGTCACCGGAGGATATGAGACCGATACATCCATGCTGGATGAGGAATTCGGCATGAAAGTTACGGATATTGCGATAAAAACGGCAAGAGGCCTGCGGTAAAGGAGATATGATTATGTTCAGTGAAGAATTCAGCCACGACTGGTATCCGTTCAGGGATCAGACCGAGATAGACCGTGTGAGAAGGATCACGAAAGAAGACATTCTGGCCATGGACGGCCGGCATCCCACGAATCCGAATATACGCCTTGAAGTACTCAGGGACGATGAGTTTGAGATGGTGATGCTGACGGACATGGTGAAGCGCATAATCGATTCCGACGTCAACGACAGAAAATGCGTGATGGTGATGTGCAATCCCAACCCGACATACCGCAAGGTGGCGTACATGCTCAGGGAGCTGAACGTCAACATGAGGAACGTCAAGTTCTATATGATGGACGAGTGGGCCGACGAAGACGGGAACATAGCGCCCCTCAGCTACAGGGCGGGATTCGGACACGCTTTTTCGGAATATATGATAAAGAACATACAGGGGCTGGGATTCAGGGAGGAGAACTTCATCTATCACAGCAACGAGACAACGCCGGTCTTCTCAAAAATGCTGGAAGACGACGGCGAGGCTGACATAATCTATTCCGGTCCCGGCTGGCCGGGACACCTGGCCTTCATAGATCCGGTGGATGACTGGTTCAAGCCTACGATGGAAGAGTATCTCGAGCAGGGCGCCAAAGTGGCGAGACTGCACCCCCTGACCATAGCCCAGAACAGCCTCCACGGAGGATTCGGATGCTCCGGGGACATCTCAAAAGTACCTCCCAAGGGAGCCATGATGGGTCCCCGCGACGCCATGAAGGCCAAGAATGTGCTGGATATGCACGGCATCACCACCGCAGGATCGAGGGTATCGTGGCAGAGGCTCACCTCAAGACTCTGCATCTTCGGCAAGCCGGACCAGAGAGTGCCGGCGTCCATTCTGCAGCTGAGGGACAAGCCCACGCATATTATAATGAGCGAGAATCTGGCTTCCACCATAGAGCCGGACGATATGTTCCAGTATTGAGCCAAAAAGTAAAACAGGCCGGGCAGCTTGCCCGGCCATATTTTTTCTAGGTCTATTTATAACTGTGTACACCCGGAAGGAAGGTGTTCACGCCGATGTAGGTGAATATCACGCAGACGAATCCCACGATGGAGAATATGGCCGCGGCCTTTCCGTTCCACTTTCTGTTTATCCTCAGGTGCAGGTATACGCCGTATATGATCCAAGTGACGAGGGACCAGGTCTCTTTCGGGTCCCAGGACCAGTAGCTGCCCCAGGCTCTTTCCGCCCAGATGGCACCGGTTATTATGGTGAACGTAAGGAACAGTATCCCGAGGGCCGCGCTCCTGTAGCTTATCAGATCCAGTTTTTCCTTCTTCGGTATGTGCTGTTCGAGAAATCCGCCCTTTGAGAGCTTGTCGCGCAGAAGGAATATGATTGATATGACGAAGGAGACGCCAAAGGAGCCGTAGGCTATGATGGCGGTGGAGACGTGTATCCCGAGCCATCCCGACTGAAGAGCAGGCATCAGGGAATGGATCTCCCGGCTCTGCATGGCGGCGTAGCCGATTATGAGCAGCGTGATGGGCGTCGCGAAGGCTCCCAGGATCTTGAACCTGAATTTCAGGATGAAGATCAGGCTCACCAGGCAGATGCCCCAGGCGAAGGCCGTGGCGAATTCATACTGGTTGGTCAGGGGCAGACGTCCCGCGGCTATCCCGCGGAAAACTATCGCCGCTGTATGGACGCCCAGTCCCACGCACTGCAGGATCATCGCCGCTTTCGCGACTCCGTCCTTCTTTACTGCCACAAATATGAAATACATGATCATGGACACGAAATAGAGTCCGATGGTCGAATAGAAAAGGACCGATTCAATCAGCTGCATCCGAACCTCCTTGTCCCGCTCCGCCGACGGCGTTCTTCATCTTTTCGTCAAACAGAGTGTCTCTCTTATATACCTTGTTGTACATGGTCCAGGTTCCGTCTTCCTCAAGCTCGGCCTGGACTTTTCTCGGTTTCAGGTAGAAGGCCATGAAGAGACCCGCCATGGTGACGATGCCTCCGATGAGGGCCAGCCATGTGAAGGAATCCTTCTTGGCCTGTATGAGGGTGTAGTTCTGGGGATCCGTGAAACGGATCTCGTAATCCTCGACGGTTATGACCTCCTCCGGCATCAGCACGTTCATCCCCAAGATCTCACCTGAATAGTATATCGAATAGAGATAGGCCGGGTTGACGAGCTTTCCTGACAGGGTGGAAGGGCCAGATACGGGATCCATGTAATAATCAGGATAGATGGCGTTAAGGTATATCACCAGCTGCGGCAGATCTGTCACAGGGATGAATTCACCTGCACACAGTATATTCTCCTGAATGGGCTCACCGGACTTCGATATGCTGATCTTCGCGGCGTAACCGGTGGAATTCTGGTAGAACCTGTAGCCGTGCAGGTCCGCCGGATTGTTGACGCTTATGCTGGCGGACTGCCTGTCATCGGAGTTTTCGTGAAAGACCGTTATATCGGCGGTGTACTGCTCCACCGTGTCGTCTTCCCGGAGCCCTATCCTGAAATCGTCGATGGTCATAACGAGTCCGGAATCGCCGACGGGAAGAGTCTCACCCGGGACCCCGTAAGCTACGTATTCGCGGTGGGTCATCTGGCCGAGAGCGAATCCGATTATTATCAGCAGAACGCCGATGTGGCACACCCAGGCTCCCCAGAGCACGGCGGTATTGGTATTCGACACCAGGCGGCCGCCGTCCTTCTTTGGATCGGGCATCCTGAGGGATCTGAGGATCCCTTCTGGATCCGTCACGCCCGGGTATTCCGAGAACGTGGCGTCCGGCGTCTCATATTCCGAGGCTTTCCTCGTCCTGTTTATGAGGGACTGTATCCTCAGTATGTTGCACAGAAGGAGGTTCACGCACAGAAAGGACGTGATGGCGATGAACCACCAGCTGTGAAAGGCGTCGTCCAGATGGAGGGCCACAATCACTGCGGCTCCCCTCTCGCCGTACTGCTGGGAATAATATGAATACGTCTGGTTCTGGGTTATCACGCTGCCGACGGAACAGGCCACCGCCAGAACTATCAGCAGTATCACCGCGAACTTCATCGAGGTGATGAATTTCCAGGTTTTCTTGAGAACTGTCATTTCTAAACCCGCAATATATGCATATATTCTTCAAAGACCGGACAAATGAATGCCCGGTCTTTGAGTCTGCTATTCGTTTTGTTCCGCCTTATTTCCCGAGCATCTCCATGCCCCGGTCGATAAGTTCTTCAGATTTGTCCAGGCACGAGAAGGCCAGATCCGAGTTGTGGGCGCCTTCGGCGTTCTCCACATAGCAGAAGTCGAAATACCACTGGGCCTGTCTGTGGATGTTCCTTATCTCATCCAGTTCGGCCTCGGGCATCTTTCCTTCCTCCACGGCCTTTGCCAGCGCGTTCTTGAAATCTGAAAGCTTGTTTCCGACTTCCGTCTCACGGGCGGTGACCCGTTCCTGGAGTCTTTTTACCATAGCCTTCATATCGGTGTCCTGATGACATGTCGCACAGTATGAGAGCAGCGATTCGCTTTCAAGAGGACTTACCAGGTAGTGGCTGTGGTACACGGTCCCGTCCTCGGCCATCTCCATGGGCATATGGCAGTCCGCGCAGTTGAGGCCCAGGGAGGCGTGTTTGCCGTAAAGATATGTCTCCATCTCGGGATGCTGGGCTTTCAGCATCTTTGTCCCTGTGCTGGGCTGTATCCAGTCATAGAACTCAAGGCTGTCATAGTACGCCAGGATCGCTTCGGGAGTCATGGCCGCCACGCTGTCGTAGGGCATCATGGTCTCGCTGTCCGAAGGAGTGAAGTAATACTCTATATGGCACTGGCCGCAGGAAAGGGTGGAGGGGTCGATGGCCGACGCCGCGTCTCCCAGTGCTGTTATCACATAGGAGTGGGTGATGGTGATCTGTCCCTTGTTGCCCGCGTCGTTCCCGTGGCATGTGTAGCAGCTCACGTTTTCTTCCATGAGAGCTTCGGCTTCAGCGAAGGACATGGAGTAGACGCTTATTCCCTGGTCGTTCACCAGTTTGGCGAAGTTGGGAGTCTTGCACGTCAGACAGTTTGCCTTCGCGTGGGGACGTTCCGTGTTGTGGACGTCCTCGAGGGTATAGTTGTGGCCCCTCGCGCTGCCGTAATCCTTGGCGAACCCGAAGCCTTCATATATGTTCATGAGGTACGGATCCTGCTCAAGATAACTCACCACATAGGAGTTCTTGTCGTTGTCGCCCATGGTGGCGGTTATATACGGATATATGCTTGCCCAGTCCGCTGCGGTGACGGTGCCGTCCTTGCTCGAGGCTGACGGCGCGTCAGTTTCCAGATAGGAAATGTCCGAACGGGACAGGGGACCCAGCGAACTGCGGTTCTTCAGATGATACATCAGGTCCTTGCCGTTCAGTATGCCGCTGAGAACGACTACGGCTGCCGCGATGAGAGCGAGAGCGAACAGTATCTTTATGATAAGGCTTTTATGCTTCAACTGTTTCAACCTCCTTCTCAAGGTCTGCTTCGGACACAGGGGTCTTCTCCGGCGGGATTATGACCTTTACGGGACACTTCTCGGCGCATTTTCCGCACAGCGTGCAGTTCTTGTAATTGACATGCGCCAGGTTGTTGTCCAGGGTTATAGCTTCAAATTCACACTGCTTTGAGCATATGCCGCATCCGATGCAGCCTGCCTTGCATATCCGCTTCACGTTCAGGCCGGTGTCCCTGTTGGAGCACTGGACCCTGGTCGTCTTGCTGATGGGGACCAGCTCTATGAGGTTCCTCGGACAGGATCTTACGCACATGCCGCAGCTTATGCACTTGGAGGGGTTGACCACGGCCACGTTGTCTATGACCCTGATCGCCTTTACGGGGCATACGGACTGGCATGTCCCGAAACCGAGACATCCGTAGTCGCAGTCCGAAATGCTCACTCCGGAAAGCACCGCGCTCCGGCAGTCCTTGACTCCGATGTAATTGCCCTGGTTCTTCGTCACCTCGCAGCTGCCCTTGCATCTGACGAAGGCGACTTTTCTTTCTTCGGCCACGGCGGTGGTGCCCATTATCAGACCGATCTTGTCGGTGACGGGCTGGCCGCCCACCGGGCACACGTTGATAGGCACCTCGCCTTTCACGATGGCGGCGGCGCAGGCGTCGCAGCCCGCGAGTCCGCAGGCGCCGCAGTTGTTGCCGGGAAGGCACTCCCTGACGGCGATCTCCTTCTCATCCTGCTCGACCGCGAATTTCTTCGAGGTCAGCACCAGACCTATTCCGACCACGATGCCTATCAGGGTGATCACTACTGTCGTTGCAATGATTATTTCCATACGGCACCGCCTCTCAGATACCGAGTCCGGCGAATCCCATGAACGCTATGGACATGAGGGCCGCGGAGATCAGTACTATCGGAGCTCCCCTGAGGGGGGCGGGAAGGTCCTCTTCCTTGATCCTTGAACGGATGCTGGCAAGAAGGACTATGGCGATGGTGAACCCGAGTGCGGTCCCGAAACCGGATACGACGCTTTCAAAGAAGCTGTATCCGTCCTGGACATTGGTCAGAGCCACGCCGAGGACCGCGCAGTTGGTGGTGATAAGGGGAAGGTATATGCCCAGTGACTTATACACCGAAGGTGATTTCTTCTTGAGGAAC
>JAGACT010000190.1 GCA_017613995.1 Eubacteriaceae bacterium | reverse complement strand
CGCCGTCCTCCTCCGCGATGAGGGCCCTGCCGCAGGTCTCGGACATCCAGCAGAGGCTCGGGAGGCCTCCCGCCTTTATCCTTGCCATCTCCGCGAAAAGCTGCACGTCGCACCGTCCGAGATCGCTGGTGACCCATTCGTCGAACACGCTGACCAGGAAGGTGCCGTATCCGGCGGGAGTCACGCTCTCGGCGGAAATGCCCTCATCCGTCCTGACCACGATGGGTATGAACTGTATCCATCCCGTATCCAGATCCCTGAGGGCGCGGTACACTCCCACGGGATCGGTGAGGCTCTCTGAATTCACGGTGCACAGCAGATCGACCCTTATGCCGCAGCCCACCAGCTTTTTTATGTTGTCCGATACCCTTTTGTGGGTGCTTTTTCCGGAGGCGGTGTGCCTGTTGGCATCGTGTACGGCCTCGGTGCCGTCAATAGATACTCCCACGTCGAATCCGTACTCCAGAAGGAAACGGCACCAGTCGTCGTTTAATGCATAACCGTTGGTCTGCAGGTTGTTCCAGACCTGTTTTCCTCCCGGAAGATACTTCATCTCCAGCTCCACGGCCTTCTTATAGAAGTCGATGCCCGCCAGTGTGGGCTCCCCGCCGTGCCATACGAAGGATATGACGTCCCCGGGACACGTCTCAATAGTACGGCGGATGAGCTCCTCCAGGAGCTCATCCGTCATTCTGTATTGTTTTTCGTTTGTGGAATACTTTCCCTTTTCAAGATAGTAGCAGTAGCGGCAGCGCATGTTGCAGCGGCTGCCCACGGGCTTTACCATCACCGAAAAGGGCTGAGCACTTTGTGCCATAACTATCCTTTCAGATGCTGCTCAAAGAAGTCCAGTACCTTGTTGAAGCTGTCCATGGCCTGTTCCTGCCTGAACATCGGCTTGTCATAGTACCAGATGCCGTGTCCCGCTCCGTCGTAGCGGTGGAAGATGTAGTCCTTTCCGAGGTCTTTGAGAACTGCCTCCATCCTGTCCACTTCATCGGGGCCGGGCCAGCGGTCCTCATTGCCGAAGATGCCCATCAGGGGGCACTGCAGATCCGCCGCGTAATCTATGGGCTGCTTTGCGTCGGGATCGCTCTTGCCGGGGGAACCGCATGCTCCTCCCCAGCAGTCCACCGCCGCGTCGAATCCCCTGACGGTGCATGCCGCCAGGAACGTATGCCTTCCTCCGCTGCACATTCCTATGACGCCCACCTTTCCGCTGGCTTCGGTCTGGTTTTTGAGGAACGCCAGGGAATCCGCGGTATCCTTCATGACATCGTCATCCTTCGCTCCTCCGGATTTCATCGCGACCTGGGATATTTCCGCTGGCTTGCCGTGTCCGAACTTCTCATAGAGGTTGGGGCACACCACGCTGTAGCCGTGCTGCGTGAATCTTCTGGCTGCTTCTCTCATGTACTCATCCCAGCCGGGCATATGGGGGATGAGAACGAGGCCCGGGAACGGGCCGTCTCCTATGGGACGGGAATAATATGCCTGCAGGGTCCCTCCGTCCTGACGGGGGATGTCTATGGTCTGGGCGATCATTCCGTCGTATACGCCTGTATCAAGATCATTCCACATAGTCTTGTTCTCCTTTCGTATTGATCATTTCTGTATAAAGTATAATTCCATTTGCATATTTTTTCAATGATATTCGACTTTCAGCACCTCCGAAGGAGCATATATCGCGATATTTTTCGTTATTTATATCCCCCCCCGGGGCTTGCGGAGCAAAAATGGTTCTGTTAGACTCTCTTCATGATGACGGTCGGCTCCGGGGGAGCGCGGCCGGAGCAACGGAAAAACGGAGGTTTGAAATGAGAAAAATACTGTCGGTACTTCTTATCGCGGTACTGGCACTGTCGCTGTGCGCATGCGGCGGCACCGGAAAGGACGAGGCCGATCCAAACGGTACGCGGATCATCGTGGACGCCCTTGGAAGGGAAGTGGAGATACCCAATAAGGTGGAGACCATCGCTCCTCTCGGAAACGCCCCGAGGATGCTCACGTATCTCGGAGTGCAGGACCGCTTCGTGACCATCACTCCCAGTGATATAAACGAGACTCCCTTCATGGCCTACGGTTGGGCCTACAGGGATCAGTGGGCAGATCTTCCCATCGGAGCCTCGGGAGGATACGGAGTGTTCCATCCCGAAGTGCTTATCGAAGCCGCACCCGACGTGATCCTGTGCACCTACGAAGCGGATATAGTGGAGGACATCGCTTCCCAGACCGGTCTGCCTGTGGTGGCGGTAGCCCAGGGAACGCTGTTCGGCGAGGACTATGAGGAGGCCCTCAGGATCTTCGCGGATGTGTGCGGAGTGCCCGAGAGGGCCGAAGCGCTCATCGCCTACATACACGAGTGCCTCGATGATCTGAGCGCGCGCTGCGCGACGGTCCCCGAAGAGGAAAGGCCCCTGGTGCTGGGCGCCGCAGCCACCTTCAGAGGAGGCCACGGCATGAACGGTGTCTACTCCGGTATCCCCGTACTGCAGGCACTGAACGCCAATGACGCCGCCGCGGGCATCGAGAAGGAATCCCACAGCGTGGGAGTCGAGGTGGACCTGGAACAGATCCTGGCATGGGATCCCGATTTCATCTTCCTGGATGCGGGAAACATGGATCTCGTCCGGGCCGAATACGCCGAGAACCCGTCCTTCTTCGAGCACCTGAAGGCATTCAATGAAGGCAGGGCTTTTGTATGGGCAAATTCGACGTCCAACTACACGAACGTGGAGATACCTCTCGTCAACTGCTACTACGTAGGAAAGCTCCTCTATCCCGAAGCCTTCGCCGACGTGGATTTCGATGCCAAGGCAGCGGAGATATTCGACTTCTTCCTCGGAGGACGCGGTGAGGAATACCTGTCCGTGCTCAGAGGCGCGGGAGCATATCAGGAAGCGGTACTCGGACAGTAATGCATAAACAGGACAGTCTGAAAACAGAAAAATACGACGCATATATAAACAGAAAAAGGATCAGCCTGCTGATCCTTTTGGCCGTTACGGTGATCGCTTCCGTCCTTTACATGAGGGTGGGTTCCATGAAGATGAGCTTCACCGACATAATCAGGGCGCTCGTTGGCACCGGCGAGGGAAAGTACAGAGCGGCGGTCATGAACATCAGGCTCCCGAGGGCCCTGGCGGCCCTTCTGGTGGGCAGTGTCCTGGGCGCGTCCGGCGCGGTCATGCAGTGCGTTCTCAGAAATCCCCTGGCCTCCGCGTCCACCCTGGGAGTATCCCAGGGAGCGGCCTTCGGAGCCGCCGTGGGGATAGTGGTCTTCGGCGGAGGCACCATAACCGCGTCCACCGCCGCATCCACGGTATCCGTGAGCAACCCCTATCTGGTGACGGTCTTTGCCTTCGCGTTCGGATCCGTATCGTCCCTGGTGGTCATCGGTATCTCAGGCATGAGAAGGAATATCGGCCCCGGAGGGCTTATCCTGGCGGGAACGGCCCTGTCGGCGATGTTCACGGGAGGAAGCACCCTTCTGCAGTATTTCGCCGACGACAACGCTCTGGGAGCTGTGGTGTTCTGGACCTTCGGAAACCTTGGCAGCGCCGGATGGAAGGATCTGGCGTTTCTGTCCGTGGTGGGATGCGCGGCCCTCGTATATTTCATATTCAACCGCTGGAACTACAACGCCATGGAGGCCGGAGCCGACAGGGCGGTGAGTCTCGGGGTGGACGCCAGAAGGATAATGCTCGTGAGCATGGCTGTATGTTCCCTGGCCAGCGCCACGGCCGTATCATTCGTGGGCATAATCAGCTTCGTGGGCCTGATCGCCCCCCATCTGGTAAGATTCTTTACCGGCAATGACCACCGCTTCCTTATACCGGGCTCCGCCCTTGCGGGAGCGCTGCTGCTTTTAGTGGCCGATACGGTGGCAAAGCTGATAATGCCCCCCGCCATACTACCCATAGGAGCCATCATGTCCTTCGTGGGAGGCCCGG
>JAGACT010000189.1 GCA_017613995.1 Eubacteriaceae bacterium | reverse complement strand
GGGCGCAGGAAAGACCACCATCACGAACCTGATCAACCGCTTCTACGACATCGCGGACGGAAAGATCCGCTATGACGGGATAAACATCAACAAGATCAGGAAGCCGGACCTCAGGCGTTCCCTGGGCATAGTCCTTCAGGACACCAACCTGTTCACCGGCACGGTCATGGACAACATCCGCTACGGCAATCTCCAGGCCACCGACGCCCAGTGCGTCCTGGCAGCCAACCTGGTGAACGCAGACGGTTTCATCACCAGGCTTCCCCAGGGGTACGACACCATGCTGGAGGACAACGGCTCCAACCTGTCCCAGGGACAGAGGCAGCTCATCGCCATCGCCAGGGCGGCAGTGGCGGATCCCCCGGTCATGATACTGGACGAGGCTACGTCCTCCATCGACACCCGCACCGAGGCCCTGGTACAGAAGGGCATAGACAGGCTCATGAAGGGCCGCACGGTGTTCGTCATAGCCCACAGGCTCTCCACGGTCCAGAACGCCGACGTGATCATGGTGCTGGACCACGGCAGGATCATCGAACGGGGCACCCACGAGGCGCTCCTGGAGGAAAAGGGCAGCTACTACCAGCTGTACACAGGAAAACTGGAACTCGAATGATCACGGAATACATACAGCAGGACCCCCGGTCACCCGGGGGTCCAGTTTATTATCTTTTGAGTCTGTAACGCATCATCCTCTCGTCCTCGGCGCAGGCTATGTCCATCCCGCACAGGCCGTCCAAAAGGTTCCTGGCTCCCGAGCGGTCTATGCCCAGGTACCTGGCCAGGTCCCCGGGGGAAGCCGACACGCTGCGGGTCAGGTACTCCACCGCGTCCCGGTACAGCGCCTCGGGGGGAACGTCCTCCTCGGCGGGGGGCGACGGCGAAAAGCACAGGCTCATCACTGTGCGGGGAGGATCGTAAAGCTCCCTTATCATGGGCCTGGCCCATCCGAGGCCCCTCCAGGAAGCCACGATGGATGACAGGCCGCTGCCGATGCCCCTGCCGACTCCGATGAGGTTGAACATCTCCTGGATGAGGGAGTTTCTGGGATCGCTTCCCCCTCCCGCGTCCGCTGTGACCTCCTCTCCCCTGAACAGGCCCGGGTTCGTGAAGTTTATGCGGTCCTTCTTCCAGGTGACCCCTATGCGTCCCCCGTAGAGATAGTCCGCGTTTATCAGGCAGTTCGAAAACGCCTCCGCCAGAGCTGTGCTGACTTCCGAGCGCTGTACGACCCCCAGGGAGTCCGAAAAGCGCTCCTCGCAGTCGTTTCTGAGCTTCTCGCAGTAGGTGAAGTAGGCGTCGTACACGTTCATCTCCGTGAGCTGCGTGGTGACTGAACCGTCTTCCTCCACCCTGCGGTAGAGGATGCTCACGTCCCTGATGACGGAATAGAGCACTTCGGTGCGGCCGAACATCAGAAGGCCCGCCAGGGTGGGACGCAGCACCCCTCCCCCGTCCTCCGCCAGGGCCCCCGCTCTAACGAGCATGCTGCCGGGGCTCTCTGCCTCGGACTCCCGGGAGGGAGAAAAGAGCTTTAACCTTCTGCGGTAGGAGGAGACGGAGGCCTCGCTGAGATCATCCGCGCTCAGATCCTCCATGACGCTCATGTCGGGGCTCGACAGGGACGCGTCCCTCTGCATCGCCTCCAGCTCTTCCCGGCTCATCCTGAAATCCCCCTCACCGCTGCGGCGGTAGGCCAGGGTGGGGTCGGATGCGAGATACACGGGCCGCACCCGGCGGGAAGCCCTGGGCACCTCGACCGCTATGAAGCGGTATTCTCCGGCCTGATGGATGGTTATGTCGTCCCTGCCCAGTATGTTGGAGCTGACCGCGGAGCCCTCCGAGAGGATACCCAGCATCTCCGAGACCATGCCCTCGGGATCCGGCAGTCCCACGGCCCTGAGACTTTTGTCCTCCGTCTCCTCCACTCCCAGAAGGATGACTCCCCCCATGGTGTTGGCGAAGGCGCTGTAGGTCTCCCACATGCTGTCGGGCAGGCCGCCGAGGGCCTTCTTGGCCTCGATCCTGTTATTCTCCTTGTAGTTGCCCAGACTGTCAAGATCTATGATCATGCGGCCTCCCGAAATTATCCCTTTCAGACAAAAATGGTTTTCTTTTCGCTCACTATGATGTCCACGGGCAGATCCGTCTCCTCCGTGGGTATGTCGTCGACTATGAACCGGTCGATGACGGGGCATACCGTCAGGCAGTCCGTCCTTTTCCTGGCGAACAGCCTGTCGTAGAAGCCTCCGCCGTATCCCAGGCGCTTCCCCTCCAGTGTGAAGGCGAGGCCGGGGCTGATGATAAGGTCGATATCCTCCTCCGACACCGTCACGGCCTTCTCCTCCGGGATCTCCAGTATCCCCATGGAGGTCTTCTCGAATCCCTCGGGAAAGCTCTCGGTGACGCAAAGGGCCATGGTATGGTCATTGCGGCAGGTGGGTGTGATGACCCTCTTGCCGGAGGCGATCATCCCCCTGATCAGATCGTGGGTGTATATCTCGTCGTTGTAGCTGACGTAGACCATCACCGTCCCGGCTTCTGCGAAGCATTCCAGCTCCTGTGTCTTCTCCAGTATGATCTGTGAGAGGGCCTTTATCTCCTCCGGGTCCATGGCGGCGCGTTCGGCCAGGATCTTTTTCCTCAGGGCTTTCTTCTCATCCTTGATCATTCGCCTGGCACCTCCCTACGAGAAACGGTAGGACGTGAATGTGGAAAACTCCTCGCCGGGCCTCAGGATGCAGCTGGGGAACTCGGGATGGTTGGGGCTGTCCGGGAACACCTGGGTCTCCAGGCAGAATCCGCTGTAGCGGGAATAGGTCCGGTCCTTGCCCCGGATCTCCCTGATGAAGTTGCCGGTGTAAAGCTGCATGCCGGGCCTGTCCGTGTACACGCTCATGGTGAGCATCCCGTCGGGGGATACCGCCACCGCCGCGGGACGGGTACGGTCGTCGTTCAGCACGAAGTTGAAGTCGTAGCCCCTGAATGGAGCGGTCCATTCGCTGTCGATGTCGCGGCCGATCTGCTTGGGAACCGTGAAGTCCAGCGCGGTGCCGGCCACGCTTACCAGGTTGCCGGTGGGAAGGGTGTTCTCGTCGGACTCGGTGTAGCGGTCAGCGTCGATCATGAGGGTGTGTCCCAGGATGTCCCCCTCTCCCTGCAGGTTGAAGTAGGCGTGGTTGGTCAGGTTCACCACCGTGGTCCTGTCGCAGACGGCGCTGTAGCTGATGGTAAGGGCGTTGTCTTTGAACTCGTAGGCGGCCTTCGCGGTCATGTTGCCGGGGAAGTTCTCGTCCCCGTCCGGGGAGAACAGGGTGAAGGTGACTCCGGAGGCAGTGGTCTCGAAGTCCCAGACCTTCTTGTGGAAGCCTTCCTTTCCTCCGTGGAGGGTGTTGGGCCCGTTGTTCTTGTAGAGCTGGTATTCCTTCCCTTCCAGGGTGAAGCAGCCTCCTCCTATGCGGTTCGCGAAGCGCCCTATGACGCATCCGAAGGTGGCGGAGTGGCTGTACAGGTCCATGCTGTCGAATCCCAGGATGACGTCCCTTATGGAACCGTCCTTTGCCTTCACTCCGAGGCTCCTGATGGTGGCGCCGTAGGAAAGAAGCTCTGCGTAGGTGCCGTCCTCCTCCTCGAGCCTTATGAGATGTACTTCCCTTCCGTCCTCGGTGGTCCCGAATGATCTTACCGTTGTTTTCATTTTTCTGTGTTCTCCTTTCGTCCTTGCTGTATCAGAGGCCGTATCCCCCGTCCACCCGGAGGATCTGGCCGTTTATGTACGAACTGTCGGCGGATGCCAGAAACGACGCCGCCCCCGCCACGTCCGAGGGAAGCCCGATGCGCTTCACGCACAGGCCCTCCGCGAATTCCCCGCGCTCCCGAGCGGTATAAGCCGCGTTCATTGGGGTATCTATGAAGCCCGGGGCTATGGCGTTGACCCGTATCCCGGCGTCGGAGAGCTCCCGGGCCATGGAACGGGTGAAGGCTTCGAGGCCCGCCTTGGCGGAGGCGTATACGCTCTCGCAGCTGGCGGCGTGCTCCCCCCAGACGGAGGTTATGTTTATTATGGCGCTTTCCTTCGAACCGATCATTGTGCGAAGCATCCTTCGGGTAAGAAGGATCGTTCCCGTGAGGTCCACGGCGATGAGCCGTTCTATCGCCTCCTCATCCATGTCCTGCAGGGGGCCGCCCAGGCTGATGCCCGCGTTGTTTATCAGGATCCTGTCCCGTCCTATGAAAAAGCGGTCCGCTTCCTCCGCGAAGCTGCCTATGGATCCCGGATCGGCCAGATCCAGCACCGCGCAGCCGCATCTTCCCTTCGGGGCCTTTTGAAGCATCTGCTCTGCCTTCTGAGCGCTTCTGTGATACGAGAAGAAGACGTAATCCCCCTCGGAGAGGAACCTCCCCACCAGCTCGCTGCCTATCCCTCCGGTGCCTCCGGTTATGACCACGTTCCTGTTCATTTCCCACCTCTCTGCGCGATCAGGTCGTTGCGGGCGAACACCGCGTCCGGATGAATCAGCCCTCCCCGGTCCATCACCGTGCGGATGGAAGAATCGATGCAGGCGATCACGCAGGAGCCGAAGTCCTCCCGCGCCAGGCGTCTCAGATCCTCCACCCCGTCGAAATCCCTGGATGGCTCGATGAGGTCAGAGGCGAATACGATCCTCTCCAGCATGCTCATGTGCGCCCTTCCGGTGGTATGGTACCTTATGGCGTCCAGGACATCGGGATCGGTGACACCGTATTCCTCCCGGGCCATAAGGGCGCTTACGGGAGCGTGCAGTATCTGCAGGGCCCCCAGGGTCACCTCGTCCGGCTCCCAGTGCCGCTCCCGGGCGTAGGATAGCATCTCCTCATGGCTCATGCCCTTGGCGCAGTCGTGCAGCAGCCCCGCGAGATATGCCTTTTCGGGGTCCTCCCCCAGGCGCAGCGCCAGAGCCTTCGAAGTGTCCGCCACCCCCAGGCTGTGGATGTATCTTTTTTCGGGAAGGCTCGCCTTAAGCTTCTTTTTTATCCTGTCCGTTTTCAACTGTACAGCCCCTTTTCCCTGATGTATGCCAGGACCTTCTGAGGCACCAGGCCCTCCGGGTCCCCGCCGGAAGCGATCAGCTCCCTTATCATGGTGGAGGAGATGCCCTCAGGGGAACTGTCCTGCATGAGGACTATGCCCGCCCCGTGCTCGGAAAACAGCCTTTCGGCCTCCGCGAGGCATCCCGTGTTGTCCGTGTTCCGCCTGAGGGCCACAGCGAACCGGGTCAGCTCGAAAAGCCCGTCGGAGCGGTTCCAGTACCTCAGCTGCATGAGGATGTCGCTGCCGGTGATGAAGTAGAATTCCTCGTTCTCCTCCCGGGGCAGCTCCCTCAGGGTATCGTAGGTATAGCTCTGGCCGGGCCGGTTTATCTCTATGTCGCTGACCTCGTAGCCCTCCAGATCCTCCGAGGCCAGCAGGGTCATCCTGTAGCGGTCCGTGCGGCTCACCTTGCCGTAGTCCTTGAAGGGGCTGTCCCCGGTGGGGATCAGTATCACCCTGTCCAGGCCCAGCGCCTCCCTGGCGTATTCGCACAGGGCCAGGTGGGCGTTGTGTATGGGATTGAAGCTCCCGCCCAGGATGCCGGTGCGTTTCTTCCTATCTGTAGTACTCAAATTCGAAACCCTCTATGTTGACGGTATCCCCGTCCTTTATGCCCATGCGCTCCAGCTCCGCGAAGACCCCCTTGTTCCTGAGGACCTTCTGGAAATATGCCATGGACTCGTAGTTGTCTATGTTGACGCTGCCGGTGAGCCTCTTTATCATCGGGCCCTCCACGAAATAGATGCCCATCTCCCGGGCGACGGTGAACTCCGCTTCCTCCTCGAAGGTGTGCAGCACCAGTTCGTCCTCCGTGAAGAACAGAGGCGTCTTTTCTATCTCCGGCAGGATCCTTATGATGCAGTCCAGCACGTCGGTGAGGCCCATGGACAGGGCTGCGCTGGTCACGAAGGTCTCGTAGCCCAGGCCCTCGAAGTACTCCTTCAGTTCCCTGAGGGTCTGCTCATCGGCCATATCCGCCTTGTTGAGCATGACGATCTGGCGGCGCTCCCTGAGCTTGTCGGAATACTCGAAGAGCTCGTTGTTGATGGTGTCGAAATCCTCCTTCGGATCCCTGCCCTCGGTGGATGCGGCGTCCAGCACGTGTACCAGCAGCCTGGTGCGCTCGATGTGCCTCAGGAAATCATGGCCGAGGCCCGCTCCCTGGCTGGCCCCCTCGATGAGGCCCGGTATGTCGGCCAGGGTGAACTCCGGCGCGTCCTTGTAGCTGACTATGCCCAGGTTCGGATACAGGGTGGTGAAATGATAGTCGGCGATCTTGGGCTTCGCGTTGGTGACCATGGAAAGGAAGGTGGACTTGCCCACGTTCGGGAATCCCACCAGGCCCACGTCCGCCAGAAGCTTCAGCTCCAGTATGAGGCTGCGGACCACCGAGGGGTCTCCGCTCTTGGCGAAGGAAGGCGCCTGACGGGTGGAGGTGGCGTAATGCTGGTTGCCGTTTCCTCCCCTGCCCCCCTTTGCCACCACACAGGAGGCGCCGGACTCGGTCAGGTCGCACACCACCCTGCCGGTGGTGCGGTCGAACACCGCGGTGCCCACCGGGACCTTTATCACCAGGTCCTCCGCAGACTTGCCGGAGCATTTGTTGGAGCTGCCGTTTTTGCCGTCCTCGGCTCTGAAATTCCTTTTGAATTTGAAGCTTCCGAGGTTGTTCAGGGCGTCGTCCGCCATCAGGATGACGTCGCCTCCCTTTCCCCCGTCGCCTCCGTCGGGGCCGCCGTTGGGAACGAATTTTTCCCTTCTGAAGGAGACCGCGCCGTCCCCTCCCTTTCCGGATGCCACCTCAATCTCAACTCTGTCCGTTATCATAATAACCATCCCGGATTTCTTTTTTCTAATTTTAGCACACAGCCCGCGTCCTTTCAATCGTAATGTCCATTAAGCGCCGCCGCCGGGGGTCTGCCGGACAATTTTTCAAAAAAACTATTGAACGGAGGAATAAAAGCAGATATATTAATGATTGGCCGCGACAGGCGGCGGAAAAGACGCAGTTTCCCGAAGGAATAGCTTTCCGGCAGGGATATATATATGACTAGCGGGGAGTTTCCCCGCCGGAGGAGAAATGGACAAGAGACTTGTTATCGTGGAGTCGCCCGCAAAGGCGAAAACTATAGGCAAATATCTTCCCGGCGACTGCGAGGTCATCGCCACCATGGGACACGTGATCGACCTGCCCGCGTCGAAGCTGGGCATAGACATCGAAAACGACTTCGCCCCCCAGTACATCACCCTCAAGGGCAAGGCCCCTATCCTCAAGGAGATCAAGAGCAAAATGAAGGGGAAGGACGAGGTCATCCTCGCCACCGACCCCGACCGCGAGGGAGAGGTCATAAGCTGGCATCTGGCGAACTACCTGGGACTGGATCCCAGGGGCACCAACCGCATCGAGTTCCATGAGATAACCCCCGGCGCCATCAAGAGCGCCATGGAGCACAAGAGGTGCATCGACATGGATCTGGTGGACGCCCAGCAGGCCAGGAGGGTGCTGGACCGCCTGGTGGGATATCAGATAAGCCCGGTGCTGTGGAAAAAGATCATGAGAGGCCTGTCCGCCGGCAGGGTGCAGTCCGCCGCCACCAGGATCATCGTGGACAGGGAGGAGGAGATCCGCGCCTTCGTTCCGGAGGAATACTGGCCCCTTTCGGTGATACTCACCAAAAAGGACGATCCCACCGCCTTTGAAGCTAAGCTCATGAAGATCGGCTCGAAGAAGGCCGACCTCAGATGCGAAAAGGACGCAACGGAGCTGAAGGATGAACTGGAGAAGGAGACCTATACGGTAAAGAGCGTCTCCACCGCCAGAAGGAAAAGGCACCCCGCGGCCCCCTTCACCACCAGCGTGCTGCAGCAGGACGCCAACAGGAAGCTGGGCTTCACCACCAAGAAGACCATGCTCATCGCCCAGCAGCTCTACGAGGGACTGGAGATAGCCGGACAGGGCAACATCGGCCTGATCACCTACATCAGGACGGACTCCGTCAGGGTCGCCGACGAGGCGAGAGCCGCAGCGAAGCAGTACATCACCGAAAGGTTCGGGAAGGAATACTATCAGTCCAACGTCTACGGAAAGAAGGGCAACGTCCAGGACGCCCATGAGGCCATAAGGCCCGCCAACCTGGCCCTGGAGCCCGAGGCCGTCAAGTCCTCCCTCACCAGGGAGCAGTATTCCCTGTACAGCCTCATCTACAAGCGTTTCGTGGCGTCCCAGATGGCCGACGCCGTATACGATACCGTCTCCGCGGACATCTCTGCGGGCCGCTGCCTTTTCAGAGCCAGCGGTTCCAGGCTGGTGTTCCCAGGCTTCATGAGGGTCTACGACGCTGACGAGGAGAAGCAGGAGAACATGCTGCCGGAGCTTGCCAAAGACGAAGTACTGGATCTGGTAAAGGTCGTCACGGAGCAGAAGTTCACCCAGCCGCCTCCCCGCTACACCGAGGCCACCCTGGTGAAGGCCCTGGAGGAACTGGGCATCGGACGCCCCAGCACCTACTCCCCCACCATTTCCACCATACAGCAGCGCAACTACGTGGAGATGGAGGACAAGAAGTTCGTTCCCACCGATCTCGGGGAAGCGGTCATAAAGCTCATGAAGGAGAACTTCACCGACATCGTGGACGTGGGATTCACCGCCGAAATGGAGCAGAAGCTGGACGAGGTGGCGGGAGGCCGCCAGAACTGGGTGGAGGTCGTCAGGGACTTCTACGAGGATCTGAAGAGCGAGCTGGAGCAGAGCGAGAACATCCAGCGCGTAAAGCTTCCCGAGGTGGAGACCGACGAAAAGTGCGAGGTATGCGGCCGCAACCTTATCATCAAGACGGGCCGCTTCGGCAAGTTCCTGGCATGCCCGGGATTCCCGGACTGCCGCTTCACCAAGCCCCTGGTGGAAAAGGTGGACGCCAGATGCCCCAAGTGCGGCTCGGAGATAGTGGTCAGAAAGACCAAGAAGGGCCGTACCTTCTACGGCTGCAAATCCTATCCGGACTGCGATTTCGCTTCCTGGAACAAGCCATCCGAAAAGACCTGCCCCCGCTGCGGGGAGATACTGTACGTGGCCAAGTCCGGAAAGCTCTACTGCGCCTCCAAGGACTGCGGCTACCGGGAAAGCTGACGGAAAGCCCGGCAGTCTTTATATTATCTTAATACATTTTGCCCAAAGCATTGAAATATCCTGCGCTTTATGGCACAATTGAATCACGGTCCGTACCCCGGACTGTGATATCTTTTTCCGGGACAGAAAAATGAAAATAAAGCTTCTGGCGGACAGCGCCTGCGACCTGCCGGCGGATCTGGCTGCCGAGAACGACATACACGTGATCCCCATCGTCATCATCAAGGGCAACGAGATCTTCCGCGACGACGTGGACATAACCAGGGACGACATCTTCTCATACTATGAGGAAGAGCACAGGCTGTGCACCACGTCGGCCCTTTCCGAATATGACTACATCGCGGAGTTTGAGAAGTTCGCCTCCGATTACGACCATGTCATCTACATATGCCTGGGCAGCGCCATTTCGTCGATGTACTCCAACGCGGTGAAGGCGGCTTCCCATTTTTCCAACGTGCACGTGGTGGATTCCCAGAACCTGACCACCGGGGCCGGTCTGCTGGCCCTGAGGGCCGCCGACTACATCCGCATGGGCCTCAAGCCCGGAGAGATCCTCTCCCTGCTGAGGGGACTGGTGCCAAAGATCCGCACCAGCTTCATCATCAACGACCTGGACTACCTGGTGACCGGGGGAAGGTGCTCCTCCGCCGCGGCCATGGGAGCGAACCTTCTGAAGCTCAAGCCCTCCATAGTGCTCTCCGACGGCGTGATGAAGGTCGGTAAAAAGTACAAGGGAAGTCTGGAAAAATGCGTTGCCGGATATGCGGATGACGTGCTGAGGGACACCTCCTCGATGCTCCCCGACAAAATATTCATCACCTACTCCTCCGTCTCCGAAGAACTGGTACAGCAGGTAAGGCGCAAGATAGAGGACACGGGGCACTTCAAAAACATCCTTATGAGCCATACCGGCTCCACCGTATGCTGCCACTGCGGTCCCGGGACCCTGGGCATCATTTACGTATCGAAATAGCGAAATAAAAGAACGGACCCAGGTCCGTTCTTTCTGTTATCTGATCATTCCGACGCTGTCCTGTTCCTTTCCCAGTTCCAGGCGTCCCTGAGCATGTCCTCCAGGCCCTTTCCGGCCTCCCAGCCGAACAGTTCCCGGGCTTTTGTGACGTCGGCGTAGCAGGAGGCGATGTCACCGGGCCTTCTCGGAGAGATCTCGTAGGGTATCTTCACTCCGTTGACCTTCTCGAAGGCGCGCACCATCTCCAGCACGCTGTATCCCCTGCCGGTGCCCAGGTTCACCGCGGTGAAGCCACGGGAATCCGACGAATACTTCATGGCAGCCAGATGTCCCGCCGCCAGGTCCGTCACGTGGATGTAATCCCTTACTCCCGTGCCGTCGGGGGTGTCGTAATCGTCCCCGAACACGTAGAGCTTCTCCCGTATGCCGCTGGCCACCTGCTGTATGTAGGGGGTCAGGTTGTTGGGCACTCCGGAGGGCTTTTCCCCGATCAGCCCGCTGGGATGGGCCCCCACGGGATTGAAGTATCTCAGGGCCACGCAGCAGAAGGATGGATCGGCGGTGCACAGGTCCTCCATGATCATCTCTATCATGAGCTTGGTGGAGCCGTAGGGATTGGTGGAGGAACGGGGCATGTCCTCCCGGAAGGGCACCTGGTTGTGCATGCCGTAGACTGTGGCGGAGGAGCTGAAGATGAAACGGGTGCATCCCCTTTCCTTCATGGTCTCCAGCACGCTGAGGGCACTGTCCAGGTTGTTGCGGTAATACATGAGGGGCTCGCTGACGGATTCCCCCACGGCCTTGAAGCCGGCGAAATGGATCACCGCCTCGATGTCGTTCTCGGCGAATATCTTCTCCAGTTTCGATCTGTCCTTTACGTCCGCGCGGTAAAAGACCGGAGCGGTGCCGGTGATCATCCGGATCCTGTCCACCACGCTCTCTTCGCTGTTGGACAGATCGTCCGCGATGACCACGCCGTAACCGGCGTTGATGAGTTCCACTGCGGTATGGGAACCTATGTATCCCGTGCCGCCCGTAAGCAGTACTGCCATGATGCTCTCCTCTCAAAAAGAAAAGCCGGCAGACCTTTCCGGATTGGACCGGTGGTCTGCCGGCTGTATTATCTTATGCTTCTGTTTACCAGCATTCGATGAAGTAATATCTGCCGTCTATCGTTCCCATGTCGATGTACACCAGATCGGAGTTGCCGTTGGTGAAGTAAACATAGACCGAATAGGTGGTGATGGTATCGAAGTTCAGGCCCAGCTGCGAGTTGATGTTCGCGATGCTGTCCTTGGTGAACTCCTCGTACACTTCGTACTCGTAGTCCTTCATCTTCCAGCCCATCATGCCGTTCTCGTAGCAGTAGTCGCACTCGTTCCAGAATTCGCTGGAGGTGGGATACTTGCCGTGGAGATAGTCATACCACTTCTCGGGCATGAGCTTGATGATGCCGTCGAGATCGCTCTTTTCGACCTTCTTGAAGTAGGTCTCGATAACGTCCTCGGGATTCTTCATCGTGGTGGATCCGCCGCCGCCGAGCTTGGGGATGATGATGCCCGCCAGAAGAGCTACGATGACCAGGGCGATCACGATGACGGGCCAGGTCTTCTTCTTCTGGGTGGGAGGATAGTAGCCGGGCTGATATGCAGTGCCGGCGGCCTGTCCGCCCTGGCCCTGGTAGGTGCCCTGCTGCTGAGCAGGCTGGTAGGGAGCGGCCTGGGGCTGCTGATAGCTGCTCTGGTATGATGTCTGGCTTGCCGCATTGTCGGGCCTGTAGCCGGTCTGGGCATCCTTGTAGACGCCGGAAAGATCCGGAGCCTCGGGGGCCTTTTCACTGGCGAGGAAATCCTGGATATCGTCAGCCTTTGCTGCTGCTTCGGCGATCACTGCCTCTGCTTCGGTGATGGTGTTCTGCACAGCGTCCTCGGTTGCGCTTACCGCTTCGGCGACGCCGCCGTCCTGAGGAGCTCCGCAGAATTCACAGAACTTGCTGTCGTCCTGTATCTGCTTGCCGCACTTTATGCAATACATAAGTTTTCTCCTTATAATTTAATTACTCTATTTAGTTTACAATAAATAGTATTTGATGTCAACAGACTTGTCTGCATGAGGATGATGGTTTTTTACTGCAGCAGCTCTTTTGCCGCCCGGATCCCCGCGAGCCTCTTCTCGTAGGCTTCCCTGGCCTCCTTTTCGAAGGCGACTGTCGCCTCCGGTGCTCCCATCTCGTCAAGGATGAAGCGGGTGAAGTCGGGATTCGATATCAGAAGGGGCCCCACCGTGTAGGTGGCGAAGAACCTGCCCTTCCTGACGCCTTCCAGATCGGTGTCGGGATTGATCCCGCTGCCCCGCACGACTTTGAACAGGGCGTCTTCTTTCGAAAGGCCGTAGCTGTGGGAGAACCTCGTGGTGTATCCCACCAGCGTCATGTCGCCCATCGAAAGGATCCCGAGGCTGTTGAAACGGTCGGGCTTCTGCCTGACGGCGTAGGTATCTGTGATGCCCAGGGCCTCGATCTTTTCTCCGTCCTCCTTCTGGATGTACTGTCCGAAAAGCTCCATGGCGTTACCCACGGCGAGGATCACGCATTTCTGCTCGTCGATGAGGAGACGCAGAACATTTTTATAGTTTTTGAGCCTCTCCAGCACCAGTTCCTGGCTGCGCTCGCTCATGGAACACAGGTAAATGAGATCCACCGGTTCGAAGGCGAAACGGGGCTCGTCGGTGAGGGACGTGTACACCATCTCGCACTCCGGCAGGCATTTTTTCAGATAGTCGGCGTTGGACTTGTCCCCGTACAGACAGCATACTTCGGGATATAATACTTCTATCTTCATTTCCTGCCACGCTCCGTAAGATTTCTGACGATACGATCCGCTATCTTCACCGACCTGTCATAGAGGGTGTTGTCGTACAGCAGATATACCTTGTCTATGCCTTCCGGATCTATCAGATCCGCCGCTTCCAACTCGTCCTCCGCCAGGAAGATCTTTTCCGGATCCACTCCCGCCATCAGCAGCCTCAGGCGGTGGTCCCGGCAGCGGGGGCAGGTCACCACGATCTGTTTGATATCGGGGTCGTTGAGGAACTCGTAGTCCACGTCCCAGATCCAGCCGGTGTATTCCACCGTGTTCTTCATGTAGCTGGTGTCGTCCAGGGCCAGGTACACGGCCTTCTTCCCCGGGTGCATCCTGACGTTGTCGAAGTTGCGGGAACAGGCCACGGAGTTGCATCCCTTGGAAAGGCAGCAGATGACGTCGATATCCCCGGCCCTGAGCTCTCTGAACCGGGTCTCGGTGATGCCTATGTTCTTCAGTGTCGATATGATCGTGTCCTCGTCATAGCCCAGCTTCGAGGCCAGGGCTATAAGGGCGATCTCGTTGTAGATGTTGTAAAGGGCGTCGTTGATAAGGGGATATGTTTTCTTCTCCCCTTCGTGCTCCACCACCAGGGTCCCTTCAGCGACGTCCGCGTCCAGGGCGGTGTAGGCCGCCTCCGGGGCGGTGTAGCCGCAGGCGGGACATCTGTAGTGTCCCAGATGATGGTAGTGCAGGTAATCGTACTTCATCGTGGTCTGGCATTCGGGGCAGATGGTGTTGTCCGCCACCCTGTTGATGCATTCCTCCACGTCGGAGGGCTGCCTGCCCACGGAGAAGTACATGCGCTCGTTGCCTGATTTGAGCCTCGACGAAAGGGGATCGTCGGCGTTGAGAACCATGAAGACGCCGTCGGGTATATAGGTCTCCAGCACTTCGAAGATGTAGTCCGGATGGGCGTTGCGCATGATGGAATCCCTGAAGAGGTTCGTGCACACCAGGTAATCCGGCTTAATATATGGCAGGATCAGCCTGGAGGCCCGCTCGTCCACCTCCAGCACCATGGCGTCGACCTTCGGGCGGCCGAACAGGCCCACGCTCAGAACGTAGGTGCAGGCCACGCCCTCGGTGATGTTGGAGTCCAGGCGGTTCGAACCCACCTTTTTGCCGCGCTGCTCCAGGAAGTCCGCCACCATGTTGGTGACGGTGGTCTTGCCGTTGGTGCCGGTGACGCAGATGGTCATGGGGCACTTCGCGACTCTCCCGAGGAAGTCCGGGCACAGCTTCAGGGCCACGGCTCCCGGAAAATGGGAGGCGTTGCGGCCCAGTATCCTCAGGGCGATATATGCCAGCTTTGCGAATAGTGTTGCGAAAAACAGTTTCATTGTCTATCTCCCCAAGTCTGCCTAATCTCCGAAGACCAGATCGTAGTAGTCGTAATTCAGTATGTACTGCGCATATTTGATCCTGTCCGCCACCACTCTGGAAACGGTATCCACGTATCCGTCCGGGAGCTCCACTCCCTCGGCGGGATACAGTACTCCGCTGTTGGCGTTGTAGCGGGCCTTCGACGTGATCCAGCTGTAGTTGTTGAAGATCACCAGTCCCTCGGCGTCGGAGAGGATGTCCCTTCCGGAGAAGAGCCTGGAATCGTACTCGATGCCGAACAGGTTGTACACGGTGGGGATCACGTCGGGACCGAAGCAGTACTTGTCCACGGCGACGGGTTCCTCCATGTCCGAGCAGTAGATGAACAGGGTGTTGTGATACCTCTCGAAGGTGGTGTCCAGCTCCTTTCCCGCCAGCTCGTTGTAGGCCCAGTCGGGCATGCCGTAGGGATAGTGGTCGCAGGACATGACGAACACGGTATCGTCCAGCTTGCCGGCTTCCTCCAGGGCCTCCATGAGATAGGCCAGTCCCCTCTCCAGCTCCAGGTTCTGCGCCTTGATGGCCCAGACCTGCTCGGAAAGGCCGGTGCCGTCTATGAGGTCTTTGTTCTTCAGGGCCATGTAGTTGCCGCCGAAGTTGTATTCCGTATGGCCGCTGACGGTAAGGTAGTACACGTGGAATGGTCCGTCGCACTGCGTCAGGTAATGGGCGGTGCCCCTGAACATCTCCTCGTCGCTCTCGGGCCAGATCTCCTCCACGTATTCCTCCATGCCGTTGCCCATGCCCATCCAGAAGTTGTATCCCAGATGCTCGTGGGTCAGTTCCCGGTCATAGTAGTCGTAATCGTGGTTGTGGAAGGCCATGGTGGTGTACCCGAGCCTTCTGAATACGTTTCCGGGGGTGTAGTACATGTTGTTGTCGACGGTGTGCAGCATGCTCTGTATAGAGAAGTCGGGAATGAGTCCCGTCAGCAGGTTGTACTCGCCGTCGGAGGTGCTGACGAACCAGCTGGGCTGGTAGTAGTTCTCGAACACGAACCCCTCGTTGGCCATGCGGTAAAGGGTGGGGGTCAGTTCGGGATCGATAACGTATCCCGTGAAGGCTTCCGCCACTATGAACACCAGGTTCTTTCCTTCAAAGATGCCTGTGTAGTCGTTCTTCATCGTGGGGGCCAGGGACTTGAAGTACTCGTCCATCTGGGGTATCGGCCAGTAGTTGTGGGATGCGGTGATGGCGTCGAAATCGATGTCCACCATATTTACGTATCCTTCCACCGCCATGGTCGGGACGTAGACCGGATATGCGATCTCCTTTCCCGCCGGGATGCCCGTGACCACATATACGCTGTCAAGGGCAAGGGACATGGGCAGTCCGAAGCGGGTGATGCTCTTGTCTATGTTGAAATGGGACGTGAAGTACTGCCTGTCGGTAACGGCTCCGGATACGGAGCTGAACACCGCGCCGATGCCCAGGGCAAAGGCCAGCACCGCGAAGACGGCCTTCACGACGACCGCTCCCTTCACGGGCTCGCGGTCCAGACGCCTGAACAGCACGTTCATAAGGATCAGGGGCGTGAAGAACAGTATGATCATGGGGATGCCCTTTATGATCACCTGCCAGATGACTGTGCTGTAGCTTCCCGCCACCGCCGTGGCGTTGCCCATGATGACCCTCACTCCCATGTAGTTGCCGTAGGTCTGCTTGAGGAAGAACTCCAGCCCGTAGACCACCGTGGGGACTCCCAGCATGATGTTGGCCAGGATCCTGCGCCCCTTCCGGGTGCGGGGTATGGAATCGATAAGATCCATGATGAATCCCGCGGCAAAGGCGAAGAGCATGGTATAGAGGGTGCTCACGTCCATGATCCTGGAGAATTCGCCGTCAATGTCCAGAACGCACCTCATGAGCATGTCCATGAACAGGATCCCCAGGGAAAAGAAGATGCCCAGCCTGGGAAGGTATCCCCCGGCGGCCTTTCCCCTGTGTCCCACGGGATTGCGCCTTATCTTTCCGCTGCTGCCCGCTGCTTTCGCTGCCTGGGCACTGCCTGTCTGTTTTTTCTTCATAGCTGCACCATCCGGCTCTTCGGTCACGTCCGCAAGCACATCTGTCTCACCGGTATCCTTTTCTTCTGTTTCGCCGGAGCCGTTCTCAGTCTCCGTGTTCTGTCCTTCCGCGGAAGCGTTGTCTGCTTCCGGGCTTTCCTGCGGATCGTTCCGTTCTGCGGAGTCCTCCTCTGCCCCGGGGCTGATCCCCGCAGGCTCTGCTTCTTCGCCGGCGGCCTCCTCCCGGGGGCTCTGATCATCCCCGCGCTCCGCTTCTTCTCCGGTACCGGCTGCGGCGGCCGCCGCTGCCGCGATCGGTGTCATGAACGCCGCCTCCTCCGGCTCCGGCAGATCCGCCTCTTCCTCATCAGAAAAGAATCCTTCGTCGAGGACGGTATCATCGTCGAGGAATACGTCTTCGGAAGACTCGCTCACGCCGCTCTCCGAAGCCTCTTTCGCTTCTTCGGGTCCGGCCGCCTCTTCTTCCGCGGGCATTTCCCGTTCCGCATCGGCTGCGGCACTGTCTTCCGAAAGCTCCTGCGCTTCCGGGCGTGCATCGGGTCCCGGCAGGTCAGGCTCCGGAGTTTCGGTGTCCGTATCTTCCGGACTTTCCTCTCCGGCGTCTTCGGCGGGCTCCTGCCCGTCATCCGAGGGTCCCTCCCCGTCGGACAGCTCTTCCCTGTGTTCTTCTACCGAAACTGCTTCTGCGGCGGTATCCTGTGCGGGAGCTTCTTCTTCGGCAGCCTCCTGCGGGATATCTGCTTCTGTCGAAGCCTCCTGTGCGGCAGCACCTTCTTCGGCAGCTGCCTGTTCGGAAGCATCCCCGGCAGAAGCCTCTTCTTCAGCAGCTTCCCCGGCGGGAACTTCTTCCTCTGAAATATCCTCCTGTGGGGCTTCATTCAGCTCTTCTTCGTCCCGTGAGCCCGGAGCCTCTTCCCCGCCCTGCTCTGCATGGGCCTCCGCGGCCTCTTCGGTAAGATCCGTCCCGGCTTCCTCCGGCTCCTGAGCGGAGACGTCCGCGGCCTCTTCGGGAACGGGTTCTTCACCGGCAAATAGCACGTCGTCGTCCGCCAGCTCCTCTTCCCCGGCGTCACTTACGTCTTCGGGGTAGAACCTGCTGCTCTCCAGGGAATAGATGTTTATGTCGGAAAGGTCCTGGGTGCGTCTTGAACCGACGCTGTAGATCCTGGGGGGATCCTTCCTGATGCTCTCCTTCACGCCGGTATCCTCCAGCTCCTCCGCCTCATAGGAGATCTTCTCCTTTTCGGGGACGGGGAAGTAGTCCGGACGCTGCTTTTTCTCGTATGTATAGCGCTGCCTGCGCCCGTCTTCCGAGGCCGTGAGGCCGTTCTCGCTGAGGGCGCCCGAAATAGTCTGCATCAGCTTTTCGATGTAATCTGATGAATTGTCTTTTCTGCTGTCGGAATCGTTTCTGTTAACCATATGCAATTAAAAAATCCTTCAAGTTATTCTATCACAAACTGAGCCGAACAAAAAGAAAAGGGGCCCTATCCCGTCGACTTTTCTCCGTGATGAGGATACGGCCCCTTCAGGCAGGAAGAAGGGGCGGACCCGCGGGTCCGCCCCCTGTGAACTATCTGAACAGCCTCTGCATGAATTCCTTCGCGGACCAGCGCCATACGTCCCATTCGTGATATCCGGGACAGCAGCCGTATTCCACGTTGAAGCCCTGGTCAGCCAGCTCCTTTACCTGAACCGACGTGTATGCGTGGCGGGGATCCTCCGTGCCGCAGGTGATGAAGGTCACCCCCATCTTCGCGTTGTATTCCTCCGGGGAGGAGAACAGGGCGCTGTAGACGTCGTCCATGGGATTCTTCCCTCCGCCGGCACCGTAGCCCCTGAAGCCCTCGGCAGTGGTGCGGCCCCTGACCTCGAAGCCTCCGCCGCAGGAGAACTGTCCCAGGTTCCTGAAGACCTCCGTCCTGCTGTGCCCTATCTGGCGGGCCATCGATCCTCCGGCGGAAAGGCCGGCTATGGCCCTGTGGTCCCGGTCCGCAACGGTGCGGAAGCGTTCGTCTATAAAGGGAACTATCTCGTCGGCCATGACCGAGATGAAGGATTCGTTCACGAACACGTTGTCCCTTATCTCATGGGGAGCCGAGAAACAGCTGGCAACGATTATCATCTCCTCGCACTTTCCCTCGGCGATGAGGTTGTCCGCGATGTAGTTGAGCTTGCCCTGCCAGAACCATCCGATCTCGTTCTCGCCTCCGCCGTGCAGGATATGCAGCACCGGGTACCTCTTGCCGGAGGTATCGTATCCGTAGGGGGTGTAGACGTAAAGGTTGCGGTATCTGCCGCAGGAGGCGGATTTCATGATCTCCATCCTGACGGAGCCGTGGGGCACGTCTTTGAGAAGGAAGTAGTCCTCCTCCCCCGGCACCTCGAAGTAGTTCAGCACGTAGTGGTTTCCGAAGCCGAAGGGCATCGTGGGATTGTAAGTGAACACCCCGTCCACTATGAACACGCAGTAGTGGAAGCCGCTGGGCACGTCGGTGAGAAGGGTCTTCCAGTAGCCGTCCTCCCCCTTTTCGAGGTCGTACCTTCCCTTCATGGAGCCTCCGATGCCGGCTATCTCCACTCTCTTCGCGTCGGGTGCGAAGAAGGTGATCTCCACGCTGCCGTCCTCAAGGGTCCTGGCGGCGTGCACAGCCTCGTACTCTCCCCTGGCCCCTGCAGCTGCCGGCAGCAGCACGTTGCAGCCGAAGGCGGGATCTATGGGAGTGCGCTCCGGCGAACCCGGGCTCAGTTTCGTATAGACCTGATCGAAGTTCAGGGGATTCTCGTAGATCGCCTGATTGTCTCTGATTTCCTTTTTCATATGGCTCTCCTTTAAATAAGCATTCTGTTGATTCGATTGTATCATTTACAGGGAGCTATGACAACACATTCCGCACCGCGGTTCCCCGCCTGCGGGGACAAAAAAACCGCCCCGATCGGGGCAGTCGGTTTTCAGCGATCAGAAGGTGATGCCTCCGCGCACGAACACGGACGGATCGATCCTTCCCTGGGCGACCGCGTCGGCCTTGAGATTCTCGTATACCTCGCACATACAGGTCTGATACCAGGGCATGATGAAGAATCCGGCGATGCCTGCGGTGATGGCCACCAGGATGAGCCATCCGAGGAATGAGAGCATGACCTTGAAGATCTCCATCTTCCTTCCGTCGGTGAGCACCTCGCTTATCTTCACTCCCTCCCTGTATCCGAGATCGGGATTGTCCGCCAGTACGTAGGGAGTCATGCTGGTGGCCATGGCCTTTATGATGCCGGGCACGATGAGCATGAGAGTGTACAGGGCCACGATCAGCTTCTGCCAGATCATGCCCACGAGGATCTTTCCGTAATCGGGGATGACGGACTTGAGGTCCTCGTTGCCCGCTTCGCCGTAGCGCAGGAACGCCAGGTAGAAGCGGCAGATCGCCACGGTGATGACAGGAGCGACGATCAGTGAGAACAGCGAAGAGAAGTTGGTGGTGGTGGCGATCCTCACGTATTCGTCTCCCACCAGCACCGTTTCGGTCCTGGTGATGCTGCTCAGATACATAGATATGATGCCCAGCAGGGAAGCGATGGCGAAGTAGGACGTCCTGCCCTGGGTACGCATCTTGGAATCGTTCTTGAGCCATGCGGGGTCAAGGGGTGTATAACCGTTCATAATACCTCCGAATAAAACGTGGATAAATTTCTTTCAGCCACATTATACTACAACATCCCGCGGTTGAATGCCACTTAATTAAATATTAACGATATGGTATAATCCATGGTATGGAAATAATCACCGGAAGACAGGGTTCCGGAAAGACGGAACAGATGTACAGAAAAGTCGCGTCCCTGCGGGGAAGCGCGAAAATATACATAGTGGTGCCGGACCAGTACACCTACGTGGCGGAAAAGAACCTCTTTAACGTACTGGACGCCGAGGCCACCTCCGACATCTCGGTGTGCGGCCTCTCCAGGCTCCGCCGCAGGATACTGAGCGAGGCGGGAGCGGCGCCGGAGGTGATGGATCCCTCCGCCAGGAGCATGATGCTGCGCTACGTCATCGACGCCTGCGAGGGGGAGCTCTCCGCCTTTCGGGGGGTGAGCCGCACCGGGGGCTTCTCCCAGAAGCTGGGAGTGCTCTTCAAGGAGCTGGAGCAGGACGGCAT
>JAGACT010000188.1 GCA_017613995.1 Eubacteriaceae bacterium | reverse complement strand
GAGCGGCCTTTCTTCCCCTGCCCGCGTATTTGGCCGTCAGAATCATGTTGTAGACACAGTCCATGTTGTAGGGATCCAGAAGGACTCTGTCCCCTCCGTCGGTAACGGCCACGGTGGTGTAGTTTTCCTCCGCGTAGGCGATGGAATAGGCCATGTCGAACATGACAGCCTTGAAGCGGCTCCTCTGAATAAGGACATCCAGTCCCAGAGCGGTCATTGCCACCATCAGGATTATGGGGATCAGAAACCAGCCCCTGGACCATATGTTTTTAAGTTTTGTCTTCATAACATTCTCCCCGGCAGAGAGGATAGCCTCTGCCGGTACTATTGTATAACATACGAAGACAAAATAGAACACTTACGAATCAAATCGCGTTCCTGGAACGCAGGGAGCGGCGGATGCGGCGGCAGACCCTGAGGATCCGATCCGCTGCCGCCAGGGCAGCCACCCACAGACCCATATGCAGAAATACCCTGAAAAATCCTATGGCCTTGATGATCTGAAGTTCCGTCATTTTTAACCTCTTTTCCGGAGGGATTCTCCGTGTTTTTTCAGCGCGCTTTGTCTGAGGCCATTTTGTCACAGGGGTTCCGGCCAATCAACATATTTTTGTGGGCACGAAAAAAGAGTGACGATTTCGTCACTCTTTGCCGTTATAGTCCACGTTCGCCCGCCTGGCCTGGGAATGCTGGTGGGCACGGGGGATACTGTAGCGTACCCCGTCCTTTATGAAATTCGCTCCGGTCTGATGGAAGAAGAAGGGTATGCCCTTTTCCCGGCACTGATCCCGCAAAAACACGATCCATTCGAAATCGCAGCTGCGGGCGCCGTCCCCCGATTCTCCCCCGGCGGATACGCCTTCGATGCCCTCCGTGAGGTATTCCGATATGTCCATCCTCTCCAGCATGGGCTCGATTATGATCTGCCGGTGCTTTATGGGCAGTTGAAGGAACACGGGAAGCCTCTCTTCGGCCCTGAGGTTATCCTCCACGGTGCAGCCTATGCAGACGTTGTCGTAGCCGTCTCCCCAGTCCGGGGGAAGGATTCCTGCAAGGCGGGTGATCCTCTTGGTGTAGAACACGAAGAACAGGTCCTGCCTCTCCTTCATCATCCTCCAGCACTCGTCCCTCCAGCAGTCGGCGTCGGAGAGGAGAAAGTCCGACGTAAAGCATGTATACACGGTGCTGCCCGGAGGTATCGCCCACTCCCCCGTTCTTTTCTTCCTGGCAGGCAGTCCGAAGGATTGGGTCTTCACGCACTGGTTCGAGGGAACCGCTCTCTCATACTTCCTGTCTCCCCGGTAAACGTAGCAGTTTAGGCAGCCGGGACTGATCTTGGTGCAGCCGTGCCACGGGTTCCATCCGCCCCTGAAAGACGAAGCCATCTATGCCCTCACCCATCTGAGCATGTTTCCCTCGGTGACGGGAGATATTTCGCCGAGATCACAAAGATATGCGAGATAAGCCTTGAGAGCGGCCCCTATTAGCATGTACTGCCCGAGGTCCATCTTCAGGCCGTAGGAATCGAAGAGCCTGCCCAGGATCTGCTCGAAGGATGAGGCTTCCCGGGTGAACTCCCGGACGCGCTCCAGGGCGGAAAGGACGCATGTGCGGTTTAGCTGAGCCAGTTCCCCGATATCCTCCAGGGTCTCGGCATGGGCGGACACGAACTTTTCGGCTCTCAGTTCCAGCGCCTTATCCAGGCTTAAAAGATATTCCCCTATGTCGTAGGTATAACTTATGCCGTACTTTTCCAGGGTGGCAGCGCTGGAGAGAAGGTCCGCCAGGAATACGACCCCGTCGGAGGTGCGGTATCCGCTCATGGAGGGGGAGTGTCCCGGCAGGGAAATGATCTCCAGGCCCTCGGGCAGATCCTGGGGTTCAAGGGGAGCCGTATCGCTGGGAGGAGCCATGAAGAACTTGTTGCGGGTCATCTTCGGAGGCACGCTTCCGAAGAGCATCGACAGCTCCATCAGGGTGTTCACACAGAATTCCCTTTCGGTTCCCGCCATGAAAATGCCGCATCCCGTGCGGGACTGCAGGAAGGAGGCTCCTCCTATGTGGTCCGCGTGGGAATGGGTCAGAAATATCTTTTTGAGGCTCCATCCGTTGGCCTCCAGTATCTGCCTGGCTTTTCTGGCGGATGATTCGTCGCTGCAGGCGTCTATCATATATGCGTCGGATCCTTTCACATAGAAACCGACCTTCGAGGGGCAGTCCATGTAGTAGGTGTTTTCTCCGGCCTTTACCAGTTCGTACATTCTCCTCACCGTTCATCCTTTCTTTCGTATTATATCACACGACAGACTGAAAGCTCCCTCCGCGGGACTCATGCCCGGGAAGGGAGGTCTCTTGATCCATTAATTATCCTTGGAAAATTCCTCTCCGTCCACCAGCAGGACGAAACCGTTGGTGTCGATGCCGGAGGTGTCTCCGAGAAGGGATCCGACCGAACTGTCGCCGGTGAGCACCCAGGTGCTGCCTTCTCCCATTTCCAGGGAAATATCCCCTTCCCCGGTGATCGCTCCCCGATAGGACACGTTAACGAATCTCAATTCCAGAGAAGAGATGCCGTCCACGTAAATGTCGCCGGAGAGCTCCTGGTCCGAAACATTGAAGGCGCAGTGACCGCCGTTGCGGCCGTCCTTTCCCCAGCGTCCCTCGGAAACTATGAGAAGCATCCCCGTGTCGGAAAGCACCAGCTCTGTCCCCGTGAGGTTCACCACCGACGAGGTGTTCGTGCAGTAGAACATGGCTCCGGTAAGGGTCGTCATGCTGCCTCCGTTCATGGTGAAGACGCTGACGCCCTCCTTTGCGTCTCCGGATGCGCTCTGGTAGAGCATCACTGCCGCCCTGACGCTGCCCTCTTTCGTGGACTGGTCGTTTCCGGACAGCACGCAGTTCTCAAGCTTCACGCTGTTTTTGCCCTCGATGATCACCGCCCGGGAGTTTTCTGAAATGCACAGGGCGTCGCTGACGGTGATGTCCGCGGTGCTGTAGATGGCCGGACAGCCGTTGAATCCCCTGGAGGTGTAGCTGCCTCCCCTGAGGATCATCACTCCGCCTCCCCTGTCGGACCGTATGGCGGCCTTGCTTTCGCTGGTGACCGTGAGATCCTCACCGATAAGGGTGCCTCCTCCCGCTACCTGGACGCCCCCCGCTCCTCCGCCGGTCACGTGCACTTCGCAGTTATAGAGGTATATGACTGCATTCTCATAGGCGAATACCCCGGTGGCATTTTTGGCATCGGCGTTTACCGTGCAGTCCCTCAGTGTCACCGTGCTGTCACCGTATGCCCTAACCGCGGCGTTAAGCCCCCTGAAGCTGGCGTCGTCCGCGCTGGAGGCATCTCCCGCGCTCTTGTTGATGATGCTCCCCGTCATTTCCGCCTTTACGCTGCCAGAGGCCTCCACGGCGCTGACGTTGTCGCCCTCGGATACGTAGGTGCCTCCGGTGAGTGAGTCACCGTCGGAAAGGACTGCGGGACCGAATACCTGAGAGTTGTCGTAGACGGGCTTTTCCTCCGCCACCGGATCCGGGCTCTGCTCCTCCGAAGGGGGATCGTCCTGCTTTTCCTGCGGGGATGAGCCGCTGCCGCAGGATGCGGTGCTGAGATGCAGCAGGAATGCGATCAGGATGCACAGCAGTTTTTTATAACGGTGTATATTATTCATTCAATGTTCCTCCGTTTTCGTTTTCGTTATCATGATAGGTCCCGATCATTGAAACTGGATTGAAAAAAGCCATGCTTACGCATGGCGCTGCTGTTTCGTTTGGCAGGGGCAGCAGGATTCGAACCTGCGAATGACGGAATCAAAATCCGTTGCCTTGACCGACTTGGCGATGCCCCTCTGAAGTCATACGATTGTATCACATGGAATGTTTTCTTTCAATACGCCGAAGCTATTCCTCGGCGAATCTGAGGCTGAAAGGTATCTGAAGGGCGTTTTCGTCGTCATGGCCCAGTGCAGCCGCCACGGTCAGTATGTACACGTCGGAATCGTGGAGGAAGTAGGTCTGGGAGATGACGTAATCCTGATCCTCCTTGGTAAAGGACGCTTCGAACCACAGACAGGTCCTCCCGCCGATGATCAGCATGTCAGCGTTCCTCTGGGACAGCGTGGTGCCGAGGCCCTGGGAAAGCTTGTTGATTATCTCCGGGGCGTCGTCGACCCTTACGATCTTCTCGAGCTTCTTCTGGTCCGTGGAGGATGCCCTGACCAGTATCACGGACGAACAGATTATGCCATCTTCCAAGGGCGAGGTGGCTTCGAAGATGGGTTCGTTGTATACCGCTTCGGGATCAGTTTCTCCGATAGGATTCCAGCCGGCGGGATATTCCAGGGAGAAGCCCTCCAGCTCAAGCGTCTCGGTCTCATCCGTGAAGGATGCCTGCGGAGCATCCTGGTACGAAGAGCAGGATGCGAGAGACAGTATCAGAACCGAACATATAAGGATGGAAAGTATCTTTTTCATATCAATAATGATAATTCCCGCGCAGGGCAATGTCAAATGTTTTGATCATTTTTCTGTCCGTTGCATTTCGGCACCGGGGTAAAATTGACACAAGAGCCTGAATGCGATACAATAATCTCAAGCAACTCTTAAGGAGCAATAAATGGAATACACAAAAGAAGTAGAAGAAATGGTATGCGTCGCCAGGCTCGACGTTCACGGCCCGGCTCCCATACCTGAAGAAGGCAGATGGGTAAAGGCTTCCCAGATCGCGGACATCAGCGGCCTGACCCACGGCATAGGATACTGCGCGCCCCAGCAGGGAGCCTGCAAGCTGACCCTTAACATAAAGGACGGGATCATTCAGGAAGCCCTGGTGGAGACCATCGGATGCAGCGGCATGACCCATTCCGCCGCCATGGCCTCGGAGATACTGCCCGGCAAGACGATCCTGGAAGCGCTGAACACCGACCTGGTATGCGACGCCATCAACGTGGCCATGAGGGAGCTGTTCCTGCAGATAGTGTACGGCCGCAGCCAGACAGCTTTCTCGGAGGGAGGACTTCTGATAGGAGCGTCCCTGGAGGATCTGGGAAAGGGCATGCGCAGCCAGGTGGGCACCACCTTCGGCACCCTGAACAAGGGCCCCTGGTATCTGGAGATAGCGGAAGGATACATCACCAGGCTGGCCCTGGACAGCGACGACCTTATCATAGGATATGAATTCGTTCATCTCGGAAAGGTCATGGAAGCGGTGAAAAAGGGCACCGACGCCAACGAGGCCATCAAAAACGCCACCGGCACCTACGGAAGATTCGCGGAGGCCGCGCGCTACATTGACCCGAGGCAGCAGTAAGGAGGGTGCACATGGATTTATTCGAGAACTACTCAAGAAGGATAGACAAGGTAAATGCTCTTCTGAACCAGTGGGGCATCAGGGATCTGGCCGAAGCCGATGAGATATGCACGTCTCTGGGCTTCAGGCCCTACGACATAGTAAAGGGCGTGCAGCCCATATGCTTCGAGGACGCGGCCTGGGCCTACACCGCGGGATGTGCCGTAGCTGTGAAAAAGAAGGTCTCCTCCGCGGCGGAAGCGGCCGAAACCATCGGCCTGGGCCTGGATGCCTTCTGCATCCCCGGAAGCGTCGCCGAAAACAGGAAGGTGGGCATAGGCCACGGCAACCTGGGAGCGATGCTGCTTAAGGAAGAGACCAGATGCTTCGCTTTTCTGGCGGGACACGAATCCTTCGCCGCGGCGGAGGGAGCCATAGGCATCGCCAGAAACGCCAACACCGTGAGACAGTCTCCCCTGAGGGTCATCCTCAACGGCCTCGGCAAGGACGCCGCCCAGATTATCTCCCGCATCAACGGCTTCACCTACGTGCAGACACAGTTCGACTACGCGACGGGTCAGCTGGCTGTGGTTAAGGAGATCCCCTATTCCGACGGCGAAAGGTCGAAGGTGCGCTGCTACGGAGCAGACGATGTCCGGGAGGGCGTGGCCATCATGCATTCCGAGGGAGTGGACATATCCATCACCGGAAACTCCACCAACCCCACCCGTTTCCAGCACCCGGTGGCCGCCACCTACAAGAAGGAATGCGTGGAGCAGGGCAAGCCCTACTTCTCCGTCGCCTCCGGAGGAGGCACCGGCAGGACCCTGCATCCCGACAACATGGCCGCGGGCCCCGCAAGCTACGGCATGACCGACACGATGGGCAGGATGCATTCCGACGCGCAGTTCGCGGGAAGCAGCTCCGTTCCCGCGCACGTCGAGATGATGGGCCTTATCGGCATGGGCAACAACCCGATGGTCGGCGCCACCGTGGCGGTCGCAGTCGAGGTAGAGGAAGCGATGAAGAATTAATCGGCAAAAGCCGCAACAACAATATATAATTAATGCAAAACGGACTTCCGCAGCGGCTGGAGTCCGTTTCATGCTCATTATACTAAACTCTGACTAAACCCG
>JAGACT010000187.1 GCA_017613995.1 Eubacteriaceae bacterium | reverse complement strand
TGGCCTTTCTGTCCGCGTTCCAGGCGTCCTCCGCCTGCTTGTACTTTACGAGGTCTGCTCCCGCCCAGCGGGTGCCGAGGGTGGATGCGATGTTGAGTCCGCCGAATTCCTGTCCGCCTACCTCGAAGGGCACTCCTGAGAGGGCGGAGACGTCGCCGTCACCGGTGGCGTCGATATAGAACTTGGCCTTGACCTCCACGTAGCCTCCCTTGGTATAGAAGATCGCAGCGGTGATGCGGTCGTTCTCCACCACGGTATCTATAAGGGTGCTGTCGTATATTATCCTGCTGCCGGCCTCGAACATCAGGTCCTCCAGCACGAGCTTTCCGTATTCGGGCTCGAAAACCGGATTGTGATAGAATTCGGTGCCGTTGGTGTGTTTTTTAAGCTGCCCCATGGCGTCCAGTCTCTGGACGAATTCAAGGCATATGCCCTCGATGTTTCCCGCGACGCTGGGCACGTAGCCGTTGGTGGCAAGGCCTCCCAGGGAGACGCCCTTTTCAAAGAGCACGGTCCTCATTCCCCTGCGGGATGCTTCGATGGCCGCTGCGCAGCCGCCCACGCCCCCTCCGATAACGGCCACGTCGCAGTATATGGTTCTGGTAATGTTCTGCATAGGTCCCTCCGTTAATTATGTAATCAGACGATAAGTAAAGTCATTTACATTATGATAGCTTTTATCGGCTGATAATTCAATACAAAAATATATTAATCGTCCCGTCCGGTGTCCGCAGAGCCTTTGCGTTTTGCCACCCGGATGAAACGGTGGTATAATCTTTTTACGGTCACAACGTCATCGGGACGGGACCGTGCACAGGAGATCGGTATGAGTGAGAACATACAGCATTTGGAACTGGCCGTTTACGGCAAGGGAGGCATAGGCAAGTCCACCATCAGTGCGAACCTTACGGCCGCCCTGGCCCAGCGGGGCCTCAGGGTACTGCAGATAGGCTGCGACCCCAAGCACGATTCCACCAGGGCGCTGATGGGCGGGGAACGGATCCCCACGGTGCTGGACGTGCTGAGGGACAGGGGAAAGGAGAACGCCGTCATAGAGGACGTGCTCAGGAGCGGTTACCTCGGATGCGGATGCATCGAGGCGGGAGGACCGCAGCCCGGAGTCGGCTGCGCCGGCCGGGGCATCATTTCCGCTTTCGAATTTCTGGGAAGGTATTCCCTCCGGGAGAGCTACGACCGGGTCATATACGACGTGCTGGGGGACGTGGTCTGCGGAGGCTTCGCTGTGTCGGTCAGAAGGGAGTACGCCGACGCGGTGTTCCTGGTGACCAGCGGCGAGTACATGGCCCTGTACGCGGCGAACAACATCCTCAGGGGCATAAGGAACTTCGATTCCGACCGCTACGCAAGGGTGGCCGGCATCATATACAATGAAAGGAAGCTGGAGGACGAGGACGGCAGGGTAAAACGCTTCGCCGACGCGGTGGGCCTCCCGGTGCTGGCAAAGGTGCCCAAGAGCGAGGCCTTCGCCCTGGCTGAGGAGAAAAACGTGACGCTGATGCAGCTGGAAGGGGACCTGCCGGAAAAGAAGGTCTTCGAGTACCTGGCAGAGCTCGTCTCGTCCCCCCTGAAGCTTCATAAGGCCAATCCCCTGAGCGACGAGGATCACGAGAGGATCGTGCTGGGAAACGAGACTTCCCTTTCCGTCAGCGTTCCCGCTCCCGAGGCAGCTGAGACGCAGGACGCTGCGCAGGAGACATCCGTTTCCGGCAGCACTCAGAAGGTCACAAGACGCCCCCTGTACGGCTGCGCCTTCAACGGAGCCGCCACCACTGCGGTGCACCTTACGGATGCCGTCGTCATAGCCCACGGGCCCAAGGCCTGCGCCTTCTATACATGGCAGAACATCTCGTCCCCGGGCAGAAGGAACATCTTCAACAGGGGCGTGCTGATGCCATCGTCCATCAGCCCGAACTTCGAAAGCACAGACATAAGCCACAACGAGGCGGTTTTCGGGGGCATGGAGCTTCTCAGGCGCAGCGTCAGGGATGCCCTGGACAGAAAGCCCGGAGCGGTCATAGTCATCTCCACCTGCGTCAGCGGGATCATAGGGGACGACCTCAGCTCCATCGAAGAGATGTCCACCGACGAGGTGCCTGTGATCGCCCTGGCCACCGACGGTGATCTTGCGGGGGATTACATGGAGGGCCTCAGGATGGCCCAGGAGACGATCCTGCAGCGCCTGGTGGACCGTCAGGCCCCGGAAGTCCCCATGAGCGTGAACATAATCGGGGAGACCGCCATAGCCTCCAACGCGGATTCGAACTTCGCGGTGATGGAACGCCTGCTGGGCATGATGGGCATCAGGGTCAACTGCCGCTGTTTCGGCAGCTGCACCGCCTCGGAGCTGAGGGGCCTGCTCAGTGCCCCCGTAAATATCCTGGCGGCGAACACCTCCGACGCGCTGGAGCTGAAGGAGTACCTGGAAAAGAATTTTGGCTGCCGTTTCCTGGACGCCCCCCTGCCCATAGGGCTCGAGGCCACCAGCGAGTGGCTCCTGTCCCTGGGGGATATCTTCGGGTGCAGGGAGAAGGCCCGGGAGATAATACAGCAGGAACGGAGAATGTACGACGAAGCCGTGGGCAGGGCGGCGTCCCGCCTGAGGGGCAAAAGGGTCTTTCTTACCGCCATCAACGCCAGGACGGACTGGCTGATGGATACGGTGCTGGACGCGGGGATGGAATTCTGCCACATAGGGGTGCTGAATTACATGCGCTCACCTCTTATCGTCACGGAACATCCGGACCGGCTGTCAATGATAACGGAGATCACTTCCACCGCGCAGACCGAGGAGCTCCGCAGGGAGCTAAGACCCGATATCGTGATCTCGGCCTATACGGTGCCTAAGGGGGATGACGACGTCGTCTATGACGTTATCCCCATGCTGCCGGATCTCGGGATGCTTTCGGCCGTGATGATACTTCAGAGGTGGATCAGCCTTATGGATACCAACAGAAAGGGGAGCTGGGAAAATGACAGAGAGCTCTTTGAAAAGTATTACTCCTGACGGGATCACTGGCTCCGTCTTCGTGACGGAGGGGATAAAGAACAGCATAACTCTGCTGAACGCCCCCATGGGATGCAAGTTCTACCACAGCTCCATATCCCAGAGGCTGATGCCCCGTCCCCCCATGTATCTGCCCGCCCGGGAGGGAGAGGAGCCTTCCGAGGTGAACTTCTCCAACCTCAACGACTGGTTCTTCCGTCAGGGACGGGTGCCATGCACCTGGCTCGATTCCCATGACTACGTCTACGGTACCGCCGACAAAGTCAGGGAGGCCCTGGAATTCATCAGAAGGAACGTGGGATTCGACATCCTCTGTATCGCCGACTCTCCCGGAGCATCCCTCATAGGGGACGATCTGAGGGAGCTGTGCAGCGGCATTTTCCCGGACAAACCCACGGTGGTGCTGGAGACCCCCGGTTTTTCGGCGGATCACTGGGACGGGGCCTCGGCGGCCATCGAGGCGCTGCTGGTCCAGGCCGGGGACAGGCTGTTCGGCTCCGGGAGCGGGCAAAAGCATGACGCTCCCACGGTGAATATCATCGGCATGTCTCTGTGGCAGAAATATTCCGAGGGCAATATCGACGAGATAAAAAGGATCCTGGGGATGTGCGGAATAAAGGTCGGATGCGTCCTGTGTGCGGGATGCTCCGCGGAGGAACTGGGAAACGTACCCGAGGCGGATCTGAACATAGTGCTCTATCCGGAGATCGGAACGGCGGGGGCGCTGTACCTTAGGAAGCGTTTCGGAACGGAATGCTACATATGCGACGGCCCCCCCGTGGGCTTCGATGCCGTAAGCAGGTTCGTACATGACGTATGCGGTCTCCTCGGGGCTTCCCATGAGGCCTTCGACGAGGAGATGGCCCGCAGCAGGGCCCTGGCATGGTACAGGATAAACGGTATCCATTCGGCCACCGGCAGGCCCAACGGCACCCTGTTCTACGTCAGAAGCATCCCCTCGGAGGAACGCTCCTACGGGCGCTTCTTCACGGAGTATCTGGGGATGAAGCAGGGAGGGCCCGACGACGCCGAGCTGGTGTTCGCCGACGCCAATACCATCGCGGAACTGATGCTGAGCCGCAGGGAGTTCTGCGGTATCGAGACCGCCAATCCCTCCATGGGATATGTGGACGTGATACCCAAGTGTACCCTCGGCATAAAGGGCGCCCTGTTCCTTACGGAACAGGTGCTGAACGGCCTTATGACGGCCATGGTGTAAATGATCGTTGCGGAAGGAGGATGATCCTCCCTCCGTATACTGCATACGGACAAACGGAGGTATAAGGTGAGCAGCGCAGTGGTCATAGAAAAAACGGACGAGCCCGCGGTATTTGAGAATTATGTGGTCCTTCCCGACTGCTTCGGCACCGGGGAGTATGACGACAGGGCAGATGTCAGAGCCATCAGGGAAACGGTGGACTCCGCCCTGGAAAAGCTGGACGCCGCAGTGCGCTTCACACAGAAGCTCTCGGGAAACCGGGAAGTCATCATAAAGCCAAACCTGGTGAGCGTCTACCATGACAGCGGCTTTCGTGAGACTGACTATCCGGAGACCACGGATCCGAGGGTGTTCGAGGCGGTGGTGAGGTTCGTGAGCAGGTTCACACAAAACATCACCATAGCCGAATCCTCCGGCAAGCCCATGCCCACAAGGGTCAACTTCAGGACCACCGGCTATGACCGGATAGCCCGTTACTACGGGGCATCCCTGGTGGCCCTGGAGGAACGTCCCGTGACAAGGTACATGCTGCCAAAGGCGGAGGTCATGAAGGAGGTCTATCTTCCTGATACTTTCGAGCGGGCGGTTCGGGGCGAAGCCTTTTACATCTCCGTACCCAAGATGAAAACCAACCTGTACACGGGGGTAACCCTGGGCTTCAAGAACGCCATGGGCACCATCCCGTACTTTCTGAGGGAGAGGAACCACAGTTATCTGATAAACAAGAAGCTCACGGACCTGATGTACCTGTTCAGGCCCGATCTCACCGTGATAGACGCCATCGTCGGCGGAGAGGGAAACACCCCCGCGCCGGTGGATCCCGTGAAGGTCGGAAAGATCATCGCGGGAAACAACAGCGTAGAAACGGACCGGGTCGCCACCGTCATGATGGGGTTCGATCCGGACAGCATACCCCTCATGACCGAAGCGGACACAAGGGGCTTCGGGGATCGGGATGTCAGGATAATCGGGGAGGCGGAGGTGATCGCGTTCCGGCCCGCGGTCAGTTCATTTCTGGATGAGAAGACCCAAAGGGAATTCCCGAACCTTCACGCCCTGTACGGGCATACCCTGGAGGATTCCGGGACTATAACCGATCCGCAGCTGGTTACGCCCGGGGACGTGCAGAAACTGGAAAGGCAGTGTACCGGAGGATGCCTGGCAGCGGCGAAAACTGGCCTGGACTACTACAATTTCACGGAGAAGCCGAAAAGGGACTTCACCCTGTGGATCGTAGTGGGCAGCGGCATCGAGCTTGACGGGAAGCGATGGTGGTTCGACTCCGCGGGCAGGGCGTACTCCCTGGAGGATCTGAGGAAGATACCGGACAGGAAGCTTGCACTGGGGAACTGCTCCCGTCCCGCTGCGGAGGCCTGCGACTATTTCGCGAAGGGATGCTGCGATCCCGCGGAGTGCATGGCCGCGGTGTGCCGTGCCGCAGGGGTAAGGATGCCCATAATGTCCGTGAAAAACAGAAAGCTCCCCGCACTGGGACTGGGGATGTTCAGAACGGTCCTTATAAGGAGGAAGCTCATACGCCGGGGCATGTACGTGGACTGTCCATACAGCCAGGAAGACCGGATCTTCCCGATACCGGAAGATGCCGGAAGGGACGCGGACTATATCCCCTGGCCCCTGCCGGAAATGAGCCGGGATGAGAAAAGGCGCATGCTCAGGGATCAGTGGAGGATACTGTCCTCGGCCCTTCTGGGAGGAAGGAAGTAAACGAAAAAGGCACGGCTCTGCCGTGCCTTTCGTTTTTCCCGTATCAGTCGATACAGATCAGTTCGTATTCCTTCGTTCCGTATCCTATCGATGCGGCCGCGTCGATGGTGTGGGTGCCGTGACGGGAATTGACTCTCTCCAGGAAGTGCTCTTTTCCGGGATCGTCGGATGCGAGTACCAGGTCTA
>JAGACT010000186.1 GCA_017613995.1 Eubacteriaceae bacterium | reverse complement strand
CAGATGGCGGTGGGCAGTCCGATGAAGGCAAAGATGGCCGCGAAGATGACTACGGCGCAGATGCCCACGGGCTTGTACTCGCTGAAGAGGAATGCCATGGCGCCCTCATGGATGTATGAGGCGATCTCCTCCATCCTGCTGTTGTCGACCTTGATCTTATTGATCTTTGACGCGGTGGTCAGGGCGAACAGCAGTGAGACGAGACCCACGGCAGCTACAACATAAATCAGCATATCCATTGTTTTGTTTACCCCTTTTGATAATGATAATTATTGTTGAGTGTTTTTTTATATATCCCTGCGGCGGCGCCGCAGACGACCGAAAAAAATACAGGGACCGAAACCTCCCCCGGGGAAGCTGCATCCTTCATGCGACGGATCCCTTATGGTGCCATATAGCAAAGGACCGGAGATGTCTGGGACCCCTCCGGATAATGCGGCATATTATCTGAACATTGCGCCCATGATGAATACGATCACCATGAATGCGACGCCTGAGACCACCGTGATCCTCTGCAAAACCGCCTGAAAGCCCTTGGCGGCTCCCTTGCCGAAAAGCTTGTCGGTGCCGCCGGCGATGGCAGCTCCCATTCCGGCTTCGCTGCCTTCCTGAAGCAGGACCGAGATAATGAGCACCAGGCTTATGACGAGAGTGATTACAGCAAGCACTGTCTGCATCTGAATATTCCTCCATTTGATTATAACAGAGGAATTATAACATAATTTGCCCCCTTGTCAAACCAAAAGGCGGATAAAATGAACATCCCCGCCCGTTTTTATTTCCCGGGAATTATTTTTTCATTATATATGGCTAACCGGAGTCTATAAATAGTATAATAATTGAGTGTTTCGATACATTATTTAATACAGATGGAGGTGTTTGAAATGAATCTGCAGCATTTTACACAGAAATCCGTTGAAGCGATACAGTCGGCCCAGTCTCTGTGCGCCGACAACAACAATCCGCAGATAGAGCCTGAGCATCTGACCTACGCCCTGGTGACCCAGAAGGACGGCGCCATCGCTCAGATACTCGACAAGATGGAGATAGACGGCAAAGCGCTCTCTTCGGATCTTATGAAGCTCATAAAGGCCATGCCCTCCGTGAGGACGTCCAGCCAGGAGCTCAACAAAGTCTACATTTCCCAGGCGACCCAGAAGATACTGGATACGTCCGAGGAAAAGGCCACCCAGATGAAGGACGACTTCGTCAGCGTGGAGCATGTATTCCTCGCCATCCTGCAGCTGGCGGACGCGAAGCTCAGGGACGTGCTCAATTCCCACGACCTGATCGACACCGACTTCCTGAAGGCTCTGGCCCTGGTAAGGGGCAACACCAGGGTCACCAGCGACAATCCGGAGGATACATTCAACGTACTGGAAAAGTACGGCAGGGATCTGGTGGAGGCCGCCAGGGAGAACAAGCTTGACCCCGTCATCGGCCGCAGCGAAGAGATCAGGAACCTTATAATGATCCTTTCCAGAAAGACCAAGAACAACCCGGTGCTGATAGGCGAGCCGGGCACGGGCAAGACCGCCATAGTGGAGGGCCTGGCCCAGAGGATCGTGGCCGGAGACGTGCCCGCTTCCCTGAAGGGAAAGAGCATCTTCTCCCTGGACATGGGCTCGCTGATCGCGGGAGCCAAGTTCAGAGGCGAATTCGAGGAAAGGCTCAAGGCGGTGCTCACCGAGATACAGCAGAGCGAAGGCAACATCCTGCTGTTCATTGATGAGATCCATACCATCGTGGGAGCCGGAAAGACCGAAGGAAGCATGGATGCGGGAAATCTGCTCAAGCCGATGCTGGCCAGGGGCGAGCTGCACTGCATAGGCGCCACCACCCCGGACGAGTACCGCAAGTACATCGAAAAGGATCCCGCCCTGGAGAGGCGTTTCCAGCCCGTGAGGGTGGAGGAGCCTTCCATCGAGGATACCATCGCGATCCTCAGAGGCCTGGAGGAACGCTATGAAGTGTTCCACGGCGTAAAGATCACCGACGGCGCCATCATAGAGGCGGTGGAACTGTCCGACCGCTACGTCACCGACAGATATCTTCCCGACAAGGCCATAGACCTTATCGACGAAGCCTGCGCCATGGTGCGCACGGAAATGGATTCCATGCCTTCCGAGCTGGATACCATCTCCCGCCAGATGATGCAGATCGAGATAGAGCAGACGGCTCTCCGCAACGACGAGGACAAGAACGCTCCCAGAAGGATCGCGGATCTGGAAGAGGAAAAGAAAAAGCTCCAGGAGAAGTTCGAGGCCCTGCACAAGCAGTGGCAGGACGAGAAGGACGCCATACAGAAGGTCCAGAAGCTCAGGGAGGAGCTGGAGGACATCAACGCCCAGATAGAGACCGCCCAGAGGGATTACAACCTGGAGAGGGCCGCGGAGCTCAAGTACGGCAGGCTGCCTCAGCTGCAGGCCGAGCTGGAGGAAGCGGAAAAGGTCCAGAGTTCGTCCGTGGACGGAAACATCCTCCGCGACAAGGTCACCGAGGACGAGATAGCTTCAGTGGTGGCCAAGTGGACCGGCATCCCCGTGGCGAAGCTGGTGGAATCCGAGAGGCAGAAGCTTTTGACCATCGAGAATACCATCCACCAGAGGGTCATCGGACAGGACGAAGCCGTAAGGCTGGTTTCCGAAGCCATCCTGCGTTCCAGAGCCGGAATACAGGATCCCAAGAAGCCCATCGGCACGTTCATGTTCCTGGGACCCACCGGAGTCGGAAAAACGGAGCTGGCAAAGGCCGTGGCGGAGATACTGTTCGATACGGAAAAGAATCTCATCCGCATCGACATGAGCGAATACATGGAGAAGTTCTCCGTGTCCCGCCTCATCGGAGCCCCTCCGGGATACGTGGGATACGATGAGGGCGGACAGCTCACGGAAGCCGTCAGGACCCATCCCTACAGCGTGGTGCTCTTCGACGAGATCGAAAAGGCCCACGGGGACGTGTTCAACATCATGCTCCAGATCTTCGATGACGGAAGAGTTACCGACTCCCAGGGCGTGACGGTGAACTTCAAGAACACCATAATCATCATGACCTCCAACCTGGGAAGCGACATCCTGCTCAACGGCATCGACCGCAACGGGCAGATCAGCGAGAAGGCCCGCGACGAGGTCAACGCGCTGCTGAAGAGCCACTTCAAGCCGGAATTCCTCAACAGGATCGACGAGATAATCTTCTTCAAGCCCCTCACCAAGGACGAGATGTACTCCATCATGGAGATCACCCTGCGCAGCCTGCAGAAGAGACTGGCGGAAAAGGAGCTTTCCCTCACCCTCACGGATGCGGCGAAGGACTTCGTGCTGGAGAACGGCTACGATCCCGTTTACGGCGCCAGGCCCCTCAAGAGGTTCATCCAGCACAACGTGGAGACCATGATCGCCCGCTACATCCTGGAGAAGACCCCCTCGCCGGGCACGGAGATCGTGATAGATTCGGACGGAGACAAACTGTTCTTCGCGCAGTAGCTTACATCAGCGTTTCAGAGCCGCAGGCACAGCCTGCGGCTCTTTTTTCGAGGGGCCCGGACGCGGAACCGGCCGGAGCATGGCTCCGGCCGGCATCGTTTCCGTTATTATTTTCCCTGCCCCTTTACGCTCTGCCGAGCATCCTGTGGGAGTATTCGTAATACTTATCCACTATGGCGGGGGTGGTTTTAAGGTTCATTATGAACATTGGCTTTTCATCTATCCCTTCGGTATAGAACCCGAGATACTCGTCCACCATCCTGTCGGCGGTCCCCTCGTCATCGGGATAGGGCTTCGTGAAGAAGGGATCGTGCTCACCCAGCAGGATCCTGTCGCCGTAGGTCTTCACCAGCATCCTCTTGTCGTTGAGAGGCTGCCCTCCCCAGATATCCATGCCGCATTCTATCATGGCGGGAACGAGTTTCTCGTTCTTGCCGCAGCAGTGGAACTCGAAGATTATGTCATTCTCGTGACAGCACTCCACGATCTGCTTCAGATAGGGCACCAGCATCTCCATGCAGGTATCCAGGGAGAAGAAGGGAGCGTTCTGGCTTCCCCAGTCATCATGGAAGTACAGGGCGTCCACGTCGTAGTACTTCTTGAAACGGGAGATAAGCTCCTTATAGTAGTCGGTCAGAGCCTGGAAGAGGCCGTGAACGTATTCCTGCTGATCCTCGTCGATCAGAGCCATGGCGGCGGCCTCGAAATCCATGAAGGAGATGAGGCGCTCGAACATGCCCGTGAAGATCCAGGTGATGACTATCTTGTCGGTCCTGAGGAATTCGGCATTGTCTCTGGCACTGCCTTCCCAGTCCCAGGAATCCACGTCGGGAAAGACTATCTTCTCCTTCCAGTCCTCGATGTCCGTGAGGAAGGGATTGCCCGGCTCCACCATGGAGCCTCCGGCGGAGGGGATATATTTCCATTTTATGCCAAAGGCATCCAGCCCGTCTTCGGGACCTTCCCAGGGCTTTGCCTCCAGCACGTAGTGCCTGGCCACGTTGTCGGGTATTATGCTCGGGGTGAAGTTCACGAAATCCGAGCGCATGGGGAGCCATTCCGGCGATTCGTGCCTTATGGTCCTCAGCAGGTTTTCCTTGTTGGATATGGGTCTGTCTGTCATGATCGTTTCTCTCTTTTCTGTCAGAATAGGGACTTGTGTGCCGCCCTTAGCGGAAGATGGCGCTTCCGAGAGGTATGCCGACGATGATGCCCATCAGGAGCATCGCGCCTACGCCCAGCAGCGAATAGCTGACCACGGTCTTGGTGTCGACCCATTCCTTGTTGCCGTGCAGCATGGCTCCGGCGGGGCTGGCGCAGGGCAGCAGCAGTCCGCAGTTGGCCATGAAGCAGATCAGGGCGGAGAGCATCAGGGGGTTGACTCCCACCTTTGCCGCGAAGGGGTACATGACGGGCACCATGATGGCGCTGGCCACGGAGTTGTTGATCAGGTTGGTCAGGAACATGGTGGCGATGCAGATGACTGCCGCGAACATGAAGGGCGATGCCTTCGAGAAGATCGGGTTGAACAGCTGCATGATGGTCCCGGTGAATCCGGAATCAGCGGAAGCGAGGGCTCCGCCCATGGTGGTGGCTGTGGCTACCATGAACAGCATGGGCCAGAGGATGCCGCCGTTGGCCAGTTCCGCGAAGGTAAAGAAGGGCTTTCCGTTCTTGTCTCTGAAGACAGTGACCATGGCTACCAGGCCCAGGACGATGGCGGTGGTGCCGATCTTTCCGAGGAATGCCTTTGCGGGTCCAGCGGGCAGGCAGCTGGGAAGGATCGTGAGGACGATCATGGCACCGAGGGCCCACAGAGCGATCTTCTGTTTGGTGCTGAAGGGCTCGGCCTTGTCCACGTCGATGCCCTTGGAGAGGGGCTTCGTGTCGGGATTAATCACGAAGCGGCAGATCAGGAAGTATACCGCCATGACCGACGCGCAGAATATGAAGCTGAAGATCAGGT
>JAGACT010000185.1 GCA_017613995.1 Eubacteriaceae bacterium | reverse complement strand
GTCGTCCCATAAATGCCTGAAAAGTCATTTTGAGACAACCCCTTTCCCGATTTAAAGCGGTTTTCCGGAAGTGACGGTTCAGACCACTCCCGCCAGAAGGCACAGCCCCCTGGCTGCCAGAGCTACGATCCATGCCAGAGCACACTGGCCGACGACGACTCCGAAGGCCCATTTTCCTCCCATCTCCCTTCTGATGGAGGCGACCGCCGCCACACAGGGAGTGTAAAGAAGACAGAACACCAGAAGCGGTATCACGCTGCCGGGGGTAAGGATGCTGCCGAGTCCCTGGGGCATCAGCACCTCCAGGGTCGATACCACGCTCTCCTTGGCCAGAAAACCCGTGACCAGGGCGGTGGATATCCTCCAGTCCCCGAATCCCAGCGGGCCGAAGACCGGGGCGATAAAGGCCGCCACGGCGCAGAGCATGCTGGAGGACGAATCATATCCCAGGTAATTGAGGCCGAAATCGAAGCTCCTCAGCAGCCATACCACGACGGAGGCCGCGAAAATTACCGTGAACGCTCTCTGGATGAAGTCCTTTGCTTTTTCCCACAGGAGCCTTGCCACGTTGGAGGCTCCGGGCATACGGTAGTTCGGCAGCTCCATCACAAAGGGGACCGCCTCCCCCCTGAATACCGTGTTCTTGGAAGCGAAGGCCAAAAGCACGGCAAGGACGATGCCCAGAAGGTAGAGGGCGGCCATCACCAGGGCCGAGTGCTCAGGGAAGAACAGTGAAGAAAACATCACATAGATGGGCACCTTGGCGGTGCAGCTCATGAAGGGAGTCATCAGAACGGTCATCTTTCTGTCCCTTTCCGAAGGCAGCGTCCTGCTGGCCATGACACCGGGCACCGTGCAGCCGAAGCCAATGAGCATCGGGACTATGCTGCGTCCCGAAAGGCCCACCTTTCTGAGCAGAGTGTCGGTGACGAAGGCTATCCTCGCCATATATCCCGAATCCTCCATCACGGACAGGAAGAAGAACAGCACCAGTATTATCGGTATGAAGCTCAGCACGCTGCCGATGCCCCCGATGATGCCGTCCACCGCAAGGGAGCGCACCACTTCGTTCACCCCCGCGGAGCTCAGAGAAGCGTCCAGCATCATGCTCATGCCTTCTATCAGTTCCTCCAGTATCCCCTGCAGCCAGGCACCGATCACGTTGAAGGACAGCATGAACGTCAGTCCCATGATCAGGATGAAGCAGGGCAGAGCCGTGTACTTTCCCGTAAGGATCCTGTCTATCTTCCTGCTCCTTAAGTGTTCCCTGCTCTCGGAGGGTTTTATCACGGTGGCGTCGCACAGATCCCGGATGAAATCGTATCGCATGCCGGCGATGGCCGCGGAACGGTCCATCCCGCATTCCTCCTCCAGCTGCACCAGGATATGCTCCAGCATGTCCTTTTCGTTGTCGGAAAGCCCCAGGGCATCCAGCACGAGGCTGTCCCCTTCCACCAGCTTCTCGGCGGCGAACCTGAGGGGTATGCCGGCGGCCGAAGCGTGATCATCGATGAGGTGCATGATGCCGTGGATGCAGCGGTGCACCGCTCCTCCCAGGGAAGCGTCGGTGCAAAGATCCTTCTGCACGGGGACTTCGCCGTGGGCCGCCAGATGGTATGCGTGCCTCATGAGCTCGTCCACGCCCTCATTTTTCGACGCAGAGATGGGAACCACCGGGATCCCCAGCATTTCCTCCATCTCGTTGATCCTGACGGTGCCCCCGTTGCCCCTCATCTCGTCCATCATGTTAAGGGCCAGCACCATGGGGCGCCCCAGGGTCAGAAGCTGCAGCGTCAGGTAGAGATTCCTCTCTATGCTGGTGGCGTCGACTATGTTGATGATGCAGGACGGCTTCTCCTCCAGTATGAACTGTCTGGAGACCAGCTCCTCACCGCTGTATGGAGACAGGGAATAGATGCCGGGAAGGTCCGTGACCAGGCAGTTCCCGTAATTTCTGATCTCCCCGTCCTTTCTGTCTATGGTCACTCCGGGAAAGTTGCCCACATGCTGGTTCGCTCCCGTAAGCTGATTGAACAGAGTGGTCTTGCCGCAGTTCTGGTTTCCCGCCAGGGCGAATCTGAGAGCGGTGCCCTTCGGCACGCTTTCCGGGTCATCCTTAAGATGGTATTTTCCGCCTTCGCCCAGGCCGGGATGCAGCGCATCCGACTGCTCGCGGGACGGTCCGCCGGACGCGGCAGCTGTCTGGGTGGGGATCACGGTGATCCTGGACGCGTCATCCATCCTCAGTGTGAGCTCGTAACCGTGTATCCTGATCTCCACAGGATCCCCCATGGGGGCGAACTGCACCACGGTAAGTTCCGCTCCGGGGATCACTCCCATGTCAAGAAGGTGTTGTCTGAGGGTACCTTCTCCTCCGACTGATGTTATTCTTGCTGTGTTTCCCGGCTTTAATTCGCTTAGTTTCATACTCTGCCTCCAGTAAGCCTCGGCTTACTCATGATTATAGGCTTTCTTTCGGTGCGTGTCAATAGAAGCAGGGACGCTCCCCTCATTTTTTTATTGGCCACGGAGGGTTTCCAGGAGGGGCGAAGGCAGTCTTTACATGGCTGGATTTGTGTGTTATAATCTAAAAAAATGTGCTTATGGGAGGGCACAATGCACGAATCCGGTGAAATGTACCTTGAAAACATACTCATCCTGGGAAAGAAGCAGAATATCGTCAGATCGGTGGATGTGGCGGGCAGGATGAACATTTCGAAAGCCTCGGTGAGCCGGGCCATGACGAAGCTCAGAGAAGAAGAATGCATCATAATCGATTCAAACGGACACATCGCCTTCACGGAAAAGGGCCGCAGTATCGCGGAGACCATCTACGAACGGCACCGCGTCCTGACCGACATGCTGGTTTCCCTGGGAGTGAGCCAGGAGATCGCGGAAAGCGATGCCTGCAAGATAGAGCATGACATAAGCCCCGAGACCTTCGAGGCCATCAAAAATCACGTAAAAAGATAAAAAAGAGCGGATTCGGAATGATCCGCTCTTTTTCACTGCCAGGTCTTCCATACGTCGGGCTGATAGCCCACCGTGGCCCGGGAACCGTTTCTGACCACCGGCAGTTTTATCACCTGCTGGTTCTCGTACAGCTTGTCTTCCTTGTCGTAAATATATCGGACAAGGGCCAGGGCGTCGGCATCCCGGGCGTCGCCGTCCAGCATGGCTTCGACGCCGCCCACGGCTTTCAGCACGGAATTGAATTCGCCCCGGCTCATGCCCTTCTGTTTCATGTCTATAAACTGGAACCTGATGCCCCTCTCCTTGAAAAAGCGCTGAGCTTTCCTGGTGTCGGCGCTTTTCGACGTTCCGAAGATCTGAATATTCACCTGATTTCTCCTTTCCGCCCACGGGAGATGCTGTACATTTCTTCGCATGCCAGGCGGGCTTTGGCCACTATGGCGGAGGACTGATCCTTCGGGAAACAGTAATACTGGGCCTTGTGATCCCCTATGCTGATCATGTCCCCTATTTCATACCAGAAATAGTCCGCGTACAGGCTGTACGACGCTTTGGGCGACTGGCTGTATTCGAGCTCCCCGCCGCAGCCTGTCAGATGAAAGCCCGAACAGTCGTGGACGAGGCGGCCCTCACCCACCAGGTATACGGCTTTCATGTCTCTGAGGATCCTGATATCCACATCCGCTTCCATACGGTAGGTCCCGCGGAGGATCTCGCTTCTGACCTGCTGACGCTCCCAGCGGTACCAGTCGGTCACGTAGGGATAGGGTGAATCCTTCAGCACGCCGTCCTCCCCCAGTTCCCAGGCACCTCCGCATTCCAGGCACCTGATAACGGTGCCTTCCCCCAGCATCCTCCCCTCGCAGCCGCAGACGGGACATTTGTACAGCACCCTGTGCAGCCCGTCGGCTCTGAAGGGTTCGGTTATCCTGATCCCCAGCTCATGCTGTTCCCGGAAATGGTCATAGCGGAATTCCCCGGCAAGGATGCCGTTTATCTCCTGCGCGCTCTTCTCCTTAGTGTCCCCGGGTGAAAGAAGATACTTAACATGGGCGCTGACTGAGACATTCCTTTTCTGAAGATTGTTGTACAGCGGATCGCGCAGAAACGATCCCCTGGCCCTCACCGTCACAACGCTGACATTCAGCATCCTGATGAGCTTTCCGAGACTCTCCGGCAGCGGAGTCTCGCTGCCGTCGAAGCTGTAGCTGGCTTCGGGGAACATGATTACCGAGCTTCCAAGCTCCACGAGAGCGCAGCGAAGGTCCTTCACCAGCAGAGGATCCGCTTCGAATTTCCTGGTAGGGATACAGCCGATCCATCTCATCAGGGCGTTCTTTCCCACAAATCCGTCATTCGTGCAGACGATATGGTACTGCCTGTCCGAAAACAGAGTCGACGTGATCTGCAGATCCGTAAAGCTGGAGTGGTTCATCAGGATAAGACAGGGTTCGTCCCTGCCGAGCTTTTCCATTCCCTCCTGTGTGAAGGAAAAGCCCGTGGCGCGCATCTCCGGGGCAGAGGCGAGCTTAAGTATCATCCTGGCGGCTGCGCTCTGTCTTTTCGGATATCTGTGCTTCTCCCTCTCCATTGCCATGACGGCTGAGTATGATGATTGCTTCTCTTTAATTTTCATCGGATCCCTCCTTCGTCCTGTATCCGTACCTGTTTCCGAATAAAAGCAGCATTGCCGCCGCCAGAAGAGCAGCTGCCAGTTCCGCCGCGGGCAGACTAAGCCAGATGCCGTCGATGCCGAGGAGCGAAGGCAGGACCAGCACCGCTATTATCTGGAACACCACCGTACGCATCACCGAGATCAGGGCGGAAATGAGGCCGTTGTTCAGGGCGGTGAAGAAGGATGAACCGAAGCACCCGATCCCCGAGAACAGGTAAACGAATGAGAATATGTAAAATCCCCTGACGGTCATTTCGTAAAGGCCCGTGTCATAGCCCACGTACATATGAGAAAGAGGCCGGGCCATGGCAAGGGAAAGGAGGCACATGGACAGGGAAGCGATCCCAATAACGGCAAGGCTCTTTCTGTAAACATTTCGCATCTCCTCCCTGTTTTCCGCGCCGTAGCAGAAGCTTATGATGGGAGAAGTGCCCATGCAGTAGCCGAAAAAGAGGGACATGAAGACCATCTCCACGTACATCATGACCCCGTAGGCGGCGACCCCGTCCTCCCCCGCGTATTTCAGCAGCTGGAAATTGTAGAGCATGCTGACAAAGGAAGCGGTGATGCTGCCGATGAATTCGCTCATGCCGTTGTAGATGCCCCGGAAAAGGCTTTTCAGCTCCAGCCTGAAACCTGTGAGGTGTATGGGCAGATCCTTCCTGCGGGCAAAATATACCACGGGGACAAACCCTCCCGCCAGTTCGCTGGTCACCGTTGCCCAGGCGGCCCCGTCGAGCCCCAGACCCAGGATACCCACCAGCACAAGATCCAGCAGGATGTTTATCACTCCCGACATGAAGGTCATCCAGAAGCCCATGCGCGGCTTTTCGGCGGTGATGAAAAAGCACTGGAACTCCATCTGCAGCATGAAGGCGGTTATGGACACCATACTGATGCGGCCGTATCGGGCGGCACACCTCAGAAGCTCTCCCCTGGCGCCGCAAAGATACGCCACCTTTTCCATGGACAGGGCTCCGGCGACCGCCAGCACCGCTCCGGTCATGATGGTCACATACACGAACATGGAGAACAGTTCCGAAGCCTTTTCCTTTTTGCCCTCCCCCAGGGTCTTGCCCACCAGGGCGCTGCCCCCGGTGCCGAACACGAAGCCCAGGGAGGCCACGATCATGATGTAAGGCATGATCAGGTTGATCCCCGAAAAGGCGGACTTGCCTGCATAGTTGGAAACGAAATACCCGTCCACTATGCCGTAGACGGACGAAAACACCGTCATGGCCACCGTGGGCATGACGAATCTTAAAAGTCTTTTGTATGTGAAATGGTCCGAAAGCTTTATCTCGCTCATTGCGTCTCTTTCGAAAAAGGCGGAACTTTCCGCCTTTTTCTATTCGCCGAGCTTCATGCTCAGCGCTATTCTGTTCCTCTTTTTGTCGACTTCGGTGACTTTCACCTGGACGATATCCCCGGTCTTCACCACTTCAGACGGGTGTCTGATGAAACGGTCCGTCATCCTGGAGATATGCACCAGGCCGTCCTGATGGACTCCTATGTCCACGAAGGCTCCGAAATCCACCACGTTCCTCACCGTGCCCGTCAGGATCATGCCTTCCTTAAGGTCGTCCATGCTCATGACGTCGCTTCTCAGGATGGGCGGCTCCAGTTCCTCCCTGGGATCCCTTCCGGGCTTCATCAGTTCTTCGACCATGTCCCTGAGGGTGGGGATACCTATGCCGCACTCTTCGGCGACGGATGCCTCTCCCCTCTTCTTCACGACGCTGCCCAGGGTGGAAAGGTTTCCGTTTCTCACGTCGTCCATGGTAAAGCCGCAGACCGAAAGCAGTTTCTTCGCGGCTTCGTAGCTTTCCGGATGCACCGCAGTGTTGTCCAGTACGTTGTCCCCTCCGGCGACCCTCAGGAATCCCGCGCACTGGGTGAAGCTCTTGTCCCCCAGTTTCGCGACCTTCTTCAGCTCGCTGCGGCTGCGGAACGCTCCGTTCTCCTCCCTGTAGCGTACGATGTTCTGGGATATGGCGGAATTGATGCCCGCTATGTGCATCAGCAGGGACGGGGACGCGGTGTTCAGATCCGCTCCCACGCTGTTGACGCAGTCCTCCACTACGCCGTCCAGGGCGCTGTCCAGCTCCTTCGGAGGCATGTCATGCTGATACTGTCCGACGCCTATGCTCTTGGGATCTATCTTTACCAGTTCCGCCAGGGGATCCTGTATCCTTCTGGCGATGGATACGGCGCTTCTGAGGGAAACGTCGAATTCAGGGAATTCCTTCGCTCCCAGCTCCGACGCCGAATACACGCTGGCGCCCGCCTCGTTCACTATGACGTAGGACACGTCGGTGCCCCTTATGCAGTCGGCCACGAAGATCTCGCTTTCCCTGGAAGCGGTGCCGTTTCCGATGGAAATGAGCTTCACGTCATATTTCTCTATGAGTTCCCCGAGTTTTTTTGCCGCTTCCTTCGTCTTGTTGTGGGGCGCGGTGGGGTAGATTACTCCGGTGTCCAGCACCTTTCCCGTGCCGTCCACCACCGCCAGCTTGCAGCCGGTGCGGTACGCCGGGTCGAAACCCAGGGTGACCATGTTTCTAACGGGGGGCTGCATCAGAAGGTTCTTCAGATTTACCTTGAAGGTATCTATGGCCGTTTCGTCAGCGGACTGGGTGAGAGCGGAGCGTATCTCCCTTTCGATGGAGGGATACAGAAGCCTCTCGAAGGAGTCCGCGGCGGCTGTTCTTACCTGCTCCTGCAGTTCTCCGTCGCCCTTTACGATGCCGGAGAGTATCAGCTTTACCGCCTGGGAGGAGTCCACCTCCACGGAGGCCTTCAGATAGCCTTCCTTCTCTCCGCGGTTGATGGCCAGTATCCTGTGGGAGACCAGCTTTCTTACCGGTTCCGAGAAATCGTAGTACATGGAATATACGCTGTCCTCGTCCTTTGCCGCGGTGACCCTCATGATGCCGGTGGCATTGAAGAACGTCCTGAGGCGCTTTCTTATGAGGGCACTGTCGGAGATATCCTCGGCGATGATGTCCCTGGCGCCCTGCAGCGCTTCGGAAACATCCTTTACTTCCTTCGATTCGTCCACGTACTTCGCGGCCTCCTCCGAAAGGGGGACGCCTCCCTGCTGGGCCAAGATGTATTCCGCCAGGGGCTCCAGACCCTTTTCCCGGGCCACGCTGGCACGGGTCTTCCTCTTGGGCCTGAAGGGCCTGTAGATATCCTCGATCTCCGTCAGGGTGGACGCTTCGTCTATGGCGGAGCTAAGCTCGTCCGTGAGCTTGTCCATTCCGGAGAGGAGGTTCTTCACCTCATCCCTGCGCTTCTGGAGATTCCTCAGGTACTCCAGCCTTTCGGAGAGCTCCCGAAGGAGGGTATCGTCCATGGTGCCGTGCATCTCCTTGCGGTAGCGGGCTATGAATGGTATCGTATTGCCTTCGTCTATGAGCTGTATGACGTTGGCCACATGGGTGCGGCTGCGGGAGAATTCCTCAGCCAGTATGTCTGTTATGTCCTGCATTATTCAGTTCCGTCCAGTAATCCTTCAAGTTCTTTCAGCGCCTCCTCCCCGGTGCACCAGCTGGTGCAGAAGCGCACCGCCCTGCTGCCGTCCGGGAGCTCGGCCCATAATTCGCAGATATTTTTCACTTTTTCGTATACGTTCTCCGGCAGTATGGGGAACTGCTGGTTCGTGGGGCTCTCGACGTAGAAGCCGTAGCCCCTGGAAGCGAAGATCTCCCTGAGCTTCACCGCCATGTCGATGGCGTTCTGTGACATCTCGAAGTAGAGACCGTCTCGGAACAGCTCCCTGAACTGTATGCCCAGGAGCCTGCCCTTTGCCAGCATTGCCCCGTGCTGCTTCATGATATATCTGAAATCCTTCTTCAGATCGTCGTTCATTATCACCACGGCCTCGCCGAACAGGGCACCGATCTTGGTGCCTCCGATGTAGAACACGTCGCAGAGGGAAGCCAGTTCGGGAAGATTCAGATCGCACGCGGGGCT
>JAGACT010000184.1 GCA_017613995.1 Eubacteriaceae bacterium | reverse complement strand
CTCAGCATAGCCCTCTTCATCGGGGCCGTGAGCCTGGCGCTGAACCTGCTTATCGGATACGTCGGCAGCGAGCCCATCAGGAGCGTCTTTTCCCACAATCCCGTCATGAGCCTTCTCGTGATCCCCCTGGTGGGTCTGATCCCGAACTGCGCCGCTTCGGTCATCATAACCGAAATGTTCCTCAGCGGTATGATAGGCTCGTCCCTTCTGATCGCCGGGCTCTGCGCCAATTCGGGAGTGGCCCTGCTGGTGCTGTTTCGCAACAACAAAAATCTCAGGGAGAACATCTTCACCGTTTTCTATCTTTACGCCCTTTCGGTGCTCACGGGAGCACTGCTGGGGCTGACGGGGATCTCCGTCTGAAGAAGATAAGTCATACAGCATGCCGAAAAGGAGGCGCCTTGGCGCCTCCTTTTGTGTTTGGTGTCCGATCAGATCAATACCCGAGATCCTCGTTGATGAGGATGACCTCGATGGGCTGCGAGTTGGGCTTGCAGTAGAGCACTGTCAGAGCCTTGCAGAGCCTCGCGGGTCCCTTGCAGTCATAGCACTTGTCGCCTTCCTTCGCGCAGGGGGTCTTCATGTTCATCCTCTGGGCGTTCTTGGGAGCGGCGATGTTCTTGGCGCGGTAGAGGGCTCCGTCGTAGTCGGGAGCGATCTTGTTCTTTCCGACCACCAGATATACCTTCTCGTGGCCGTAAATGATGGAAGCGACTCTGTTTCCGTTGCCGTCGATGTTGATGATCTCTCCGGTCTCGGCCAGTCCGTTGACGGATGAGATGTAGATGTCCGCCAGGGTCGCCTTTTTCCTCTGAACGTTGGCGGGCAGCTCCTCGGTAGGCTTCCAGTGCCAGTAAACGGTATTGCCGTCCTTGAGGGCGTCATACAGTCCCATCTCCTCCACCGTGGCGGATCCGCCTATACCGACGGTCTTGCCCTGGATCTGGGATGCGAGATACGCGCACGCGTCCTTGGAATTCTCGAAGCATTCCACTGTGTAGCCGTTTGCCTTAAGATTTTCGGCAGTCTTTGTAAAGTCCATTTGTTTCCTCCTTGTTTTCTTTTTAGGGATCGCCATGAACCCATTTTGTGTGATTTATGCTTTAGGGCACCGGGCCCTGAAAGTCCTTTCGTCAGTTCTTGCTCTTGTGGACCACCACCTGCATGAAGGGGATCTCGATATTGTTCTTGTCGAAGGCGAGCTTGATCTCCCGGTTGAGGATCCTCTGGGCGTTGAAGATGTTGGGCTCCTCCACCGTGGCGCCTATGCGCAGCACCACTCCGGAGTCCCCCAGCTCCTGCACTCCCATGTACTCGGGCTCGTTTACGAAGATGTCCCCCATGTCGCTGTAGAGCTTGGAAGATACCTTCCTTATGACGGATTCCGCCTTGGGTATGTCCGCTGAATAGGCTATGCTCACGTCGCAGATGGCCCTGGAATAGTTGACGCTGCGGTTCTGGAAGTTGCGGATGTCGGAGTTGTTGACCACCTTCACGTTGCCGCCGGTGTCCTCCAGGGAGGTGGTGCGCACTCCGATGTTTCGGACCACGCCTCTGAAGTCGTCGATCACTATGACGTCGCCCACGTTGAAGCTTCCCTCGAACATTATGAAGATACCCGTGACCACGTCCTCCACCAGGCTCTGGGCTCCGAAGCTTATGACCAGGGCTATGATCCCGACTCCGGCGAAGGCCGCGGAGGTATTGAACCCAAAGATCGTGAATATCCAGATGAAGCCTATGATGGTCACCAGCCACTTGACCAGGCTTCTCAGAATGGAGGTGACGGTCTTGACCCTGCGCTCCTTTGAGCGGCTGCTGACCTTGTCGATGCCCCAGTTCATAAGGGTGCTCACCAGCACGCAGAACAGGGCCGCGGTGAAGGCCGCGATGAGCCTCGGAAGGCTTATGGCGAAGGTGCCTCCCCTGGACAGGTGGCTCATGGCCTCCCTGAAGAGTTTCGGCACGTCGCTTCCGAGGAACCGAAGCATGTTCGTGTTGCCCGCCAGTACGATAAGGATCAGTATCAGCGTTATGATGGTGACTTTGATAAGAATGCCTGTCTTTTTCAAGATGTTTCCTCCGTATTGTTTTGCCCCGGTCTGCTTCGGTCGTCAGTCGCTGACGTACACGGGGCTTATTATGAATCTCATGTAGTTGTCGTATGTTATCACGGTCAGCACTCCGTGGAGCCATTTGTTTGTAACGTTGAAATCGTCTTCCAGTCTGCAGGTATATTCCCCGTCGGAGCTGAACCCCGGGGTGTCCACGGTAACGCATTCGGTGCCGCGGGATTCGACGGAGTCTGATGCGTAGAATTTCACCCTGTAATAGAAGGTGTCGCTGGACATCCCGGAGGAGATGACGGTGACTTCCCTCGACGACGGAACGTATTCCATGTATACCATGATGTCCGGGGAATACATGCCCCTGAGGGTGTAGCCGGCAGCATGGGAGACGCCCGACGAATCCTCGTAGGTGACCGTAAGGGTCACCGGAACGTCATTGTACACGCTGAAATCTATATCCGATATATCCCCAATCGCGCCGGTGTCGGTAAGGCTGATGCCGTCGGGATATGTGAACACCTTCGTGTCGTCGGTGGAGCTTAAGGTATCGGCCGACAGGGTGAAGGAACTGTCCCCGACCTGCATCACCGCGCCGGTGACGGTGAAGCCGTTGGGATCTATGCATATGTCCGGATACAGGGTGAGATCGTTTCCGTAGACGACATCGTCCAGAACGCCCGGGATCTCCGATGTGCCGGGCACCAGGCAGGTGACGCTTCTGGAAACGCTGCCGCTTTGATCCCCCGTGGTGTAGTAGTAGACGAAGGTGACCGTCACTTCCTGATCGGG
>JAGACT010000183.1 GCA_017613995.1 Eubacteriaceae bacterium | reverse complement strand
AGCATTCCGGCAGCCGGGCAGCAGATCCCGAAAGATACCTTTGCACCGACGGGATGGAATACGATGACATACAGAAGCAGGCCATCCTTACCGCCCTCGAAGGTGGAGTGATGGTCCTTACCGGAGGACCCGGTACAGGAAAGACCACCGTGACGAAGGGGATAATCAGAAGCCTCAGCGCCATGGGAAAAGAGATCCTGCTGGCAGCCCCCACGGGAAGGGCCGCCAAGAGGATGAGCGAAGCCACCGGCATGGAAGCGAAGACCATCCACCGTCTGCTGGAGTATTCCCCCACGGAAGGCTTCACTAAGGACAGTTCCGATCCCCTTCACGGAGACGTACTGATACTGGACGAGGCATCCATGATAGATCTGATGCTCCTGGATTCCCTGCTGGACGCCGTACCTGCCTGTATGCAGATCATCTTCATAGGGGATATCGACCAGCTTCCCAGCGTGGGGGCGGGAAACGTGCTGAGGGATCTCATCTCCTGCGAAGCTTTTCCCGTGATAAGGCTCACGAAGGTCTACCGGCAGGCCGCTGAGAGCAGGATAATCACCAATGCCCACCTTATCAACGCCGGACAGATGCCCCAGATGAAGAATTCAACCGATTCGGACTTTTTCTTCATCGAGGAAAAGGAGAACGAAAAGATCCCCGAGATCATCTGCGGTCTCGTCAGGGAGCGCCTTCCTTCATACATGAACTGCAGCCCCCTGGACGTGCAGGTGCTGACCCCCATGCAGAAAAGCGACAGCGGGGTCGTTAACCTTAATAAACTTCTGCAAAACGAACTCAATCCCAACGGATTGTCCGTTACCCGGGGCAGTACCGTATACCGCCTGAACGACAAGGTCATGCAGGTGAAGAACAACTACGACAAGGAAGTCTTCAACGGCGACATAGGCCGCATCACCTACGTGGACACCGAGGAAAAGAGCGTGAACGTGCTGTTCGACTCCAGAGTGGTAAGCTACGAACACAATGAACTGGAGGAGCTGGTGCTGGCCTACGCCGTGACGGTCCACAAATCCCAGGGAAGCGAGTATCCCGTGGTGGTCATGCCGGTGACCTACAGTCATTACGTGATGCTTCAGAGGAACCTTCTTTACACCGCAGTGACCAGGGCGAAAAAACTCATGGTGCTGGTGGGGGACAGAAAAGCCCTGGAGAGGGCGGTCACCAACCAGACCGTCGACAGGAGGAATTCACTGCTGGACGAGAGGATCCGTTCGAAGTTCGAAAGAAGGGGACTGACAGGAAAGTGATCACGTGATCGGCTTCCGTGAGGCCGGTAAACTGATATCGAAACAAAAAAAGTGGCGGGGCCATCATTACCCTAAGATATTGATGGCCACGCTTTATTGCGGGAATAGCATTTGCGGCACTGAGCCGTGCTCACTTCTTTTCGAGAATGTACAGGTTCAGCCAGCTCTGAAGGTACATCGTCATTCCGTCGGAGCGGATCACGTAGAACATGTCGAATTTCTCTTCCACGTAATAGGCATCGGGTCCCAGTATCTCGAAATCACCCTTCATCTCGAGCCGGCTCTCGTCGAGATATGTGACGGGGCCGGAGAACGTCTTGCGTGCCCCCCAGGTTTCGACCGCCATAGTCGCTTCCATGCGGGCACCTCTGATCTCGATCTTCGTGGGCCGGAAACCCTTGAATTCCCTGGCGTAATTCATGACAGTCTCCTTATAGACCCACGTGCCTTCCACTCTTTCCTTATACGGTATCTTTATGATCTCCAGCACAACGCTGTCATCCACAGTCGCATCCGAGCGGGTGAATCCCTCCGGCATCCCCAGCAGTCCCGGTACCCTGAGGGTAAGTACTCCCTTTTCGTAGACCGCCGTCCATTCCAGCGGGGCCGTCACGGGGGACCCGTCATCCACGGAGCAGATGCCTCTGCCCGTGATCTCGTACACGTCTATGTCCTCGGTGGTCTTCCAGGTCACCGGAATGAAGTATCCGTTCCTCACGGCGTACCCGGTGCCGTCCTCCAGGAACCGGTAGACGGTGTCCTCATAGGCCCACATCCCGGTTATGTCCTCGGAGGGCATGCTGAGGGTCTTTCGGATATAGTGGTTCGCCTCCAACAGAGCGTCGATGTCGTAATACTCCCGCAGTATGTACACCGCGGCTGCCGCCCCTATGGCAAGGATGATCAGAAGGATGAACAGTACCTTCAGGAATTTGAGAAACTTCTTCATGACGATACCTCCCGAAGCAGTCCGGAACGGATGTACAGTTCCGTGTTGCTTTTCTCTGAATATGATATCATACCCGGGCTCATTTCGCATACATGATACGCACTATGGCCGTTCAGCGGGGGGATTGACTCATGCGGCTTAAAGTATGCTCCCATGAAGCGGTTTCGCATCCTTACCGTGCTGTTCTGTGTTATGATTTAGTATGTCAGAGGAGATAATTCGCAATGATTAAGACATATGTGATAACGGTGGCGGACAGGGCCGGCTCCTTCGCTGAGGCGGCAGAAGTCTTTTACGGTCTCGGAATGAACATCACCAGGATCAGCTACAACAAGGCGGTGGACATCGACAACGTTTTCGTGGACGCCGACGGGGATGAAGGAAGGCACAGGGACGCGGAAAGGATCCTGACTAAAAAGGGATTCTGTGATACAGATCACGCATCCCGGGTGGAACTGCTCAGGATATCCATGCCGGACGGTGCGGGGCAGATCCTGAGGGTTCTGGACGTCGTTCATTCTTTCGGTATCAGCATACCATATATAAGCTACGTACAGCAGGAAGGGGATGTCCAGAGCTTCAAACTGGCGGTGCGGGTGGATTCCGATGCCACCTTTTCGTGCCTGCTGGAGAGGATCAGGGAAATCGCAACCGCGGAGGTCATCGATTACGACGAGAGCGAAGTCAATTACGACAACTCCATTTTCTACGAATCCTTCGTGGACAACATCTGCTTCGAACTGAAGATATCCGCCCGCCGGAAGGAGGAGGTCATGATCTGCTGCAACATGATCATGCAGAACCTGGACGAACTGGGCCTGCCCCCCTATGGCGCGTTCATGAATATTTCAAGATGTTCGGAGCTTCTTTCCCGAAGCCGCAAAAAGAACTTCGACGTCAGGATAAGCGAGCATCAGCTGAGTGACGGCGTTTCAATGACCCTGCTCGAGCCGCCCTGCGGCTCCAATGTTTCGATCCTGAAAAGTTCGGACGATATACTCTTCATCGATACGGGCTATGCCCTGTACCGCCGTGAGATGACAGCTCTGCTCAGAAAACTGGTTCCGGAGTGGGACAGCATCGTAAAGAGGGTATACGTTACCCATCCGGACCCGGATCACTGCGGCCTGCTGGATGAGTTCGACGAGGTCCTGCTCAACGAGAATTCTGCCCGGTGCCTGATGCTCGAGGCGGAGGGCCGTGACGGCTACAGGGAGATGAATCCCATGAACAGGCCGTACATAAAGCTTTGCAAGATCATGACCAGGTACGTTCCCGCAGACACCTCGAAACTCAGGGTGATGTGGGAGAAAAGAAGCGAATCGTGCGATCTGTTCGAAAAGGTCGGCACATTCGATTTCGGAGACCTCCATTTCGACGTGCTGGAAGGAGCCGGAGGCCATGTGAAGGGGGAGAGCGTCCTTATCGACCGGGAGCACCGTCTGGTGTTTTCCGGGGACATCTACATCAACGTCAAGGATCAGGCTCCGGTACAGGCTGAATACAACCGCTGCGCCCCGGCGCTTCTTACCACCGTGGACATCGACAAAGATCTTTGCCGCAGGGAGAGAGAGCAGCTCATTTCCATGCTGGACGAAGGGGACTGGAGGATCTTCGGGGGACACGGCGCCGTGGTGGAATACGCTTCTTCGAATAAGTGAGCCCCTGCAGCCGGGCTCTTCCATTCGATATCAATGCATGCGAACAGCTTTACCGTTCATCATCGCTGCCGCCGGGCGCTCTGACTGAGAGAGCCACTTGCTAAAACAATTACCGGAGAGAGGATCATGACTAGGGATTTCCTTCCTGTAACGAAAGAAGATATGGATAAAAGGGGATGGGATGAGTGCGACTTTGTCTTCGTGACAGGGGACGCATACGTGGACCATTCCTCCTTCGGCATGGCTCTTCTGGGAAGGCTCCTGGAATCCAGGGGCTTCAGGGTGGGCATCGTAGCCCAGCCCGACTGGAAGGATCCCTCCTCCGTTACCGTACTGGGCAGGCCCAGGTACGCTTTCCTCGTTTCCTCAGGAAACATGGACAGCATGGTGAACCACTACACGGTGAATAAAAAGAAGCGTTCCTCCGACCGGTACTCACCGGGAGGCGCCTCCGGCAGAAGGCCGGACTACGCCCTGAGCGTCTACTGCAACCTGGCAAAAGCCGCTTACAGGGACGTTCCCGTTATCGTTGGAGGGATAGAAGCTTCCCTGAGGCGCCTGGCTCATTACGATTACTGGTCAGACCGCTTCAGAAGGAGCATTCTCCTGGACTGCGGAGCGGATATCCTGGTATACGGCATGGGCGAAAAGGCCCTGTGCGAGATAGCCGACTGTTTTTCCTCGGGCCTTTCCGTAAAGGACATGACCTTTATTAGGGGCACCGTCTACAAGGCAAGGTCTCTGGAGGATATCCCCGACGCTATCGTGCTTCCCGACTACGAGAGCATGTCGAAAGACAGAAAAAAGTACGCCGAGAGCTTCGGTATCCAGTATAAGAACACAGACAGCATCACCGCGAAGGTCCTGGCGGAAAGCTACGGCACCAGCAGATACGTGGTACAGAACCCTCCCCAGCATCCCCTTACGACGCAGGAGATGGACGATATCTACGAGCTGCCCTACATGAACACGTACCATCCCATGTATGAAAAGGACGGAGGGGTGCCGGCCCTGGACGAGGTCAGGTTCTCCCTTACCTCCAACAGGGGCTGCTTCGGTTCCTGCAGCTTCTGTTCCCTGGCTTTCCACGAGGGAAGGGTGGTCCAGGCCAGAAGCCATGATTCCCTGATAAGGGAAGCGACAGCCATGACAGAAGATCCCGAATTCAAGGGTTACATCCACGACGTGGGAGGCCCCACCGCGAACTTCAGACGGCCCTCCTGCGACAGACAGCTCTCAAAGGGCGTATGCCCCCATACGCAGTGCCTGTTCCCCAAGCCCTGCAAAAACCTCATAGCGGACCATTCGGACTATGTCGAGCTTCTTCGAAAGCTCAGAAAGATCCCCGGGGTTAAAAAGGTCTTCATCCGTTCGGGCATCCGTTTCGATTACGTCATGGCCGACAGTGACGACACCTTCCTGAGGGAGCTGTGCCGCCACCATATCTCCGGGCAGCTCAGGGTTGCCCCGGAGCATGTCTCCGACGAGGTGCTGAGGCTCATGGGAAAGCCCTCGAACAAGGTATTCAGGGACTTCGTCAGACGCTACGAGAAGATAAACTCAGAAACAGGGAAGAAACAGTACATAGTGTCCTACCTCATCAGCTCCCACCCCGGAAGCACCCTTAAGGACGCCGTCGCCCTGGCTGAGATGGTCCGGGACATGGGTTACATGCCCGAACAGGTCCAGGATTTCTATCCCACTCCATCCACCGTATCCACGGTGATGTACTATACGGGATACGATCCCAGGGATATGAAGAAGGTCTACACCGCCACGTCAGCCCATGAAAAGGCCATGCAGAGGGCCCTAATCCAGTACAGGAAACCCGAGAACTACGATCTGGTAAAGGAAGCCCTGATAAAAACGGGCAGGACGGACCTGATAGGATACGACAGGAACGTATGCCTGATCCCTCCCAGAAAACAGGAGGAGAGGAAAGCATCCTCCCGGGATGCGGACTTAAAAGGGAAGGTACCAAAGAGCTCTTCCCGCGGTAAAACAGTATCCGGGAATGAAGGCAGGGTCAGGAACACCGGCAGGGCCGGCGGAAAGAAAAGCACCAGATGAAATTTTTCCCGTATTTATTCCGGTGGCTTATGCACAGCATCAGAAAAGAAAACCGGTCAGTGCAGCGGTCGGAACAGATTCGTACAGAAGTAATTAAGAAGTATAAATAAGAAGTATAAAAAAGAAATATGTCATGTATTGCTGATATATTTCTTTTTAAAGAGATCTCCTTTGTATATAAAAAGGAGATACTGGATCATTTTAACGGTATGCTGACACAGGCGTCCTCTGTTTTTATCCAGGAGGCTCTGTTCTCCGATGATGCAGGGAAGCTGAAAGCGCAGCTTGCAAAGCTTCTTGCACAGTCAGTGAGTTGCTTCGATACGTCTGAGGAAAGCTTCTATCACGGGCTTGTCCTGGGGCTGTGTGCCCTTATGGACAATCGCTACCATATACGTTCAAACCGCGAAGCAGGCAACGGACGGTTTGATATCGCCCTGATTCCCCGTTCAGCGGGCATTCCGGGAATCATCATGGAACTGAAATCAGCTCCGAAGAACACCAATACAGATCTAAGAGCGCTGGCAGAAACCGCGCTTGATCAGATCAACGAAAGGAATTACGATGCTGAGATGACATTTCTCGGCATCACCGATACAGTGAAATACGGTGTTGCCTTCAGCGGAAAGGATGTCGAAGTGATCGTTGAGTGACACGGCCGTATAACGGCAGCACATTGATAAAGAAGAAGGCGGTGACAGCGGATCACTGCCTTTTATTGTGAGAGAAACAATACCGTTCATACAATATTTGCCCCATTTATTCCGCCATTTCATCCCGTTTCCGGCTTTTGGGAGCATCGATATCTGTTGCGTTCAAAATTCGGGCACGTATTTCATTAATTTTTTATAAAATACTGTCTTCAAATATATACTGAAACATGCAAAAAAGTTACAATATAGGCGAAGGAGAATGCATTGCTCAAAATTTGACGTTCATTGCCGTAAAGGCAGGTCCACGACCGAAAAACCCATTGATACGGGAGAAATATCATCATGGACGAAGGATTCAGATTAAGAAAAAAAGCTCTGCTCATAGTCAACCCCGTTTCCGGACAGAAAGCCATTATCCCCAAGCTGGCGGACGTTATAGATATCTTCCAGCAGGAGGGCTATGTCTGCACTGCCCTGATGACCCAGAAACCCGGTGACGCCACCGAATTCACCATGCAGTATGCCCAGGATTACGACCTGGTGGTCTGCACCGGCGGCGACGGCACCCTCAACGAGACGGTGACCGGCCTCGTCAGGGGAGGTCTTATCAGAAACGTGGGGTACATACCCTGCGGCTCCACCAACGACTTCGCGGCGACCCACTCCCTTTCCCTGGACATCCTGACAGCCACGAGAAACATCGCCCGGGGCAACGTAAAGACCTTCGATATCGGCAGGGTCCAGGATCAGTTTTTCACGTACGTGGCTGCCTTCGGGGCCTTCTCGTCGGTGTCCTATTCCACGGACCAGGCCGCAAAGAACCTTCTGGGCAGGGGAGCGTACTTCCTCAACGGCGTCAGGGACCTTCCGAACCTCAAGCCCGTGCACATGAAGATAACCGTAAACAACAGGACCTACGACGACGACTTCTTCTTCGGCGCCATATGCAACTCCACCTCCGTGGCGGGAGTGTTCAAGCTGCCGGATACCATGGTCAATACCCGTGACGGACTGCTGGAAGTGCTGCTGATACGCTACCCGAAGACCTTCGGAGAGTTCAACGCCATACTGGACGCCATGATAAGCCAGACTTACGCTTCTGACAACATCATCTTCGTCAAGAGCAGCGACATCTACATAGAGAACCCCACCATGGCGGAATTCGCCCTGGACGGTGAAAAGAGCGAGAAGTACGAGAGCATGCACATAAGCGTGCTGAACCGTTACCTGCATCTTGCGGGAGTTATGGAATGATCAGCGCGGTCAAGAATGACTCATTTTATGAATTCATCGCATTAAAGAATTATTCATGCAGCATATAATAACATATGTCTTCTGTTCTCTTCTCGATTAACGATTATAGAACATTGCATATTAAAGAAAATGTGCTTTGAAACAAAAGTTAAGTACACAAATAGGGCCATCTCTTAAAGAGTCGGCTCCTTTTTTATCCAGCGGATATCCGAATCTCCATAAACTATTCCTTAGTCATCAGCTCTCCTTCGCAGATCAAGTTGTAAGTGTTCACTCTTTCATCTGCGTCCATGATAACGATTATCATATATTTTTATCACAATACATGTATTTCACCATAATCAACGCAGATGTTGACAAATCAACACATTTATTATATAAATATAAATAATATGTGATTATATTGTCATCAGATTTGATCAGGAGCTTAGTTATGTTAAAGCAGAATTGGAAGAGTATATTCGGGGAATTCGTAGGATCTATGTTCATTAGTTTTTGGGGCCTTGGATTTGTCGTGCCGTTCGCTGTTTTAGGTTATTTGAATAACATGTATGAGTTCGCGATATGGTTTGGCCTTGCATTTGCCGTAACAGTAATAGTATTTGCGCCGATAAGCGGAGTTCATGTTAATCCAGCGGTGACTGTTGCCTGGGCACTGTTCGGAGGATTTAATAAGAAACTGATAGTACCGTACTGGATCGCTCAGATTTTAGGATGGGGAGCAGGTATTATTCCGTTTTATATAATGTACGGAAGTGTTTTTGAAGAGTGGGCTCTTTCAACGAATGGTAATCCTGCGGCCCTTTTCTTCTGCAATACTCCTGCAGATCATTTGTTTGCCGGTGCCGGGCTTGAAGTTTTTCTTACTGCGATGCTTACATTCGCAATCTTTGTGATGTTGGATGAAAGGATACCTGGAAGACCTACTTCTGCCGGATTCCCCTGGGCCATCGGAATAGTGATCTCTCTGCTGATAGCTTTCGGAGGAGGATTTACAGGGACATGTATCAATCCTGCCCGGGATTTAGGACCTAGAATTATTGGTTTTATATACGGTCTGATAAAAGGGTATGATGTTTCATGTATTTTGGGCAATGGTCAGTGGCTGATGTATATTATTGCTCCGGTTCTTGGCGGCATTCTAGGAGGATTATTCCATTTTAAGGTGATAGTCAGGCTGCTTCCGGATCAGAGTGAGGTCAAATGATGATCGTTGGAATACTGCTGGCAGGTGGAATAGGGAAACGCATGGGAGCGGATGTTCCAAAACAGTTTCTTGAAGTGAATGGAAAACCTGTCGTTAGTTATCCTCTTGAAATCATGGAGAATCATCCCATGATAGATGCTGTTGAGATAGTATGCGTCGAGAATTATATTCCAGAGATGGAGGAAATAGTTCGCAGGTACGGATACGGTAAAGTCAGATGGATAATTCCGGGTGGAAGCACCTGTCAGGAATCAACCCGGAACGGTCTCAATAATCTGAAAGACGTGCTTTCCGACAATGACATAGTAATGATCCATATGTCATCATATCCATTGGCAAATGCAGATATTATGACCGGATGTATAGAATCAGCTATTGAGAATGGAAATGGATGTACCGCAAGACCGATTTTGTATTCGGTATACTTTACGGATGACCGCAGGACTGCTACAGAGCAGATAGACCGGGACAAACTTATGCTTTGCACCGTTCCTTACGCATTTCGTTTCGGAGAATGCTCCGAACTATATGACAAAGCATTTGCTGACGGTAAAGGGATAACGGGCAATGTATTCACTAATACGCTCTACTGTGATTACGGCAAACGGATCTATTTTACAACGGATTCAGCGACTAACATGAAGGTAACTACTCCGGAAGACATTGTTTTGATGGAAGCCTTCCTGATAGTCGAAAACAGTAAAAGATAATACAATACAAAAGGAGTCAAATGATGTCACAATACCTAATCGGAATAGATGAAGGAACCACCGGCACAAAAGCTTGTATTTTTGACACGGAAGGTCATCTGATATCTTCTGCATATGAGGAATATCCTTCGTATTACCCGAAGCCCGGATATGTTGAGCAGGATATTGCTCAGATTTCTGATGCTTTTTTCAGTGTGTGTAAAAAAGCAGTTGATAATGCAAATGTCGATCCCGAAGACATTCTGGCAGTCAGTCTGTCTTCCCAGGGAGCCGCTATGATCCTGCTTGATGAAAACGGAAACGTGGCCCGCAACCGCATGATAGGGTGGCAGGATCTGCGCAATATAGAAGTTCATGATGATATACATAAAAGAATATCCGATGATGATCATTATGCGATAGAGGGCTCATGTGTTGGCGGATTCAACACCGGTGTCCTCGTTTGGCTTCAGAAAAACGAACCTGAAACATGGAAGAAAGTCAAGAGGATCGCAACCAACCAGGATTATTTCCTGCATCAGCTCGGGGCAGAAGGGTATCCCTGCGATATCGCGTCCACACACCGCATTTCCATGCTCGACGTAGATAAAAACGAATGGAGCGAGGTGCTCAGAAAGGCATACGGATGTGAGAATATCGAACTGCCGGAAATAGTCACCGAACCCGGAAAGATAGTCGGTAAGATCACTCCTGAAGTCTCTGAAAAGACAGGTTTGCCGGTGGGATGCAGGATCTGTGTCGGGGCGCAGGATGTAAACTGCTCATCCTACGGAGTTGGAGGCACCACTGACGACGTTGCTACGATGGTAGTCGGTACTTTCGGAGGAAGTTATGTCGTTGTTGATCGGCCGATCCGCGATCCCAACAAAACGATCCTGGTCAAGGGCAATCAGGGTATGGGCAACTGGCAGCTTGAAGCATTTTCGCACACTGCTGCATCCGCATTTCGCTGGTTCAGGGACAAGCTTTGTCCACTTGAGGTCGCCACAAGCAGCCTGATGGGTGTAGATCCTTACAGTCTTATGACAGAGATAGCCGAAAAGTCCGTACCCGGATCCAATGGTGTAACTGCACTGACATGTCTGCAGGGGTCTCATGGGCGCAAGGTAAATGATGCAATGAGGGGCACTTTCCTCGGGATAACTCTCGGAACAGAAAAAGCTGATCTGGCACACGCAGTCCTTGAGGGCATTTGTTTCGAAATGTACGATATTCTTCTTATGCAGGAAGCATTCGCAAAACCTGTCCGTGCTGTCCGGCTGTCCGGCGGAGTTACCAAAAGCAGAATGTGGTGCCAGATGTTTGCTGATATAATGAACCGCAGGATAGAACTCTGTGAAAGCCCTGAAGCCGGTGCCCTCGGTGCTGCAATGTACGCGGGTGTAGGAGTCGGAGTTTTTGGTGATTGTATTGATGCAGCAGAAAAATGTGTACATGTGAATGAAGTGTATGAGCCAATAAATGAGAACGTAGAGGCTTACAGAGAAGCTTTCATCAGATGGAACAAAGCGTTTGATGCTCTTAACGGTACATT
>JAGACT010000182.1 GCA_017613995.1 Eubacteriaceae bacterium | reverse complement strand
ACCGCTCGAAGATATGATCCAGGGTCTCCTGCGCTATCTCCTCCGAGGGATTGGATACCCTCAGCCCAGCGCTGTTATGCTCCTTTTTCAGGGACAGCTCTATGCGGCTCTGAGGCAGTGAATGGGACACGGCGTTGTCCAGCAGTATCGACACCACCTGGCACAGCCTCATCCTGTCTCCTTTCACGGAGATGCCTTCCTCCACGGAACATGCGAGATCATGCCCGTTCTCAAAGGCCACGGACTCGAAGGGCAGAGCCTCCCCCTCCACCAGCCGGCTCAGGTCCAGCTGTTCCATGACGGGCTCAGTGCTCTCCGCCCTGGACAGCTCCAGCATCTGCCTCACCAGGTTTCCCATCCTGTCGTTCTCGTAGCGTATGTTGTCCAGCCATTCGCTGTCCCCGCACTCCCGGGAAAGAAGCTCGGCGTTGGTGCTTATGACCGCCACCGGGGTTTTAAGCTAATGCCCCGCGTCGGAGATGAACTGCTTCTGCCTTTTGTCATTGTCCTCCAGAGGCCTGAGGATCGCCCCGGACACGGCATAGGCCGCCGCGGGCAGGATCACCAGGGCCGCTGCGGCATACAGCAGTATCACCTTCAGAAGGGAGTACATGACGCTGCGGCTGTTGGATATGTTGAGAAAAGCGACCAGGACATACCCGGGAGTCGTTTCGATGCGGTACATGAGTTCGCCGCTCTTTCCTCTGTCGCTGCCCGAGGCGAGTTTTTCTTCTGCCAGGGCCACGAGCTCGTCGTCGCTCAGGTATTCGCCCCTGCTGTTGTCCACTCTGAGTACCGTGCCGTCCTGAGCGAAAGCCACGGAATAGAAAGCCGAGGCAAGAAATCCCGCGTCCTTTTCCTTCGGGTCGTTCTTTCCCCCTCCGTGGTACCCTCCCTGAGGGCCCGGCTGCGCCGGATTCTCCGACTCGATGGTGTAGTTCCTCACGTACTTGTCGAGCTTCTCCGTATTGTTCCTTTCGGTGTCAAAGTAGCTCTGAGCGTATACCGCCGCCAGTATCAGGCACAGAAATATCAGTATGCCCGCCGTAATGGCTGCGGTGAATCTTATCCTTGTCCGTTTAAACATCGTCAAACCTCAGCTCATAACCGACGCCCCTCACCGCCTTGATGGAGGTCTTTGCCCCGACAAAGGCAAGCTTCTTTCTGGTGAAGGACATGTAGACCTCCACGTTGTTGTACTCGGCGTCGTTTTCGTATCCCCAGATCTTCAGTGCCAGCTGCTCCCGGCTGAGGATCCTTCCCCTGTTGGAGATCATGTATTCCAGTATCTTCATCTCCTTCTCGCTGAGCCGTACGCTCTGGCCGGTGCCGGTGCAGCTGAGTGTGGCGTCGGACGTATCCAGGACGATGTCCCCGAAGGAGAGCTTCCCGTCCTCCAGGCTGCTGTTGCGCCTGATGAGGGCCCTGAGCCTGGCCAGCAGCTCTTTGGCCATGAAGGGTTTGGTCAGGTAGTCGTCGGCGCCGCTGTCCAGCCCGGTGACCTTGTCGTCCACGTCGGAGCGGGCGGTGAGCATGATTATCGGGAGGCTTATCCCCTCCTTTCTGACGGAGCGGGCCACTGAAAAACCGTCCATGCCCGGCATCATCACGTCCAGCACCGCGGCGTCGTAGATGCCGGTGAGGGCGGCGGAAAGGGCGCTGAGGCCGTCGCCGTAGACGTCCACCTCGTAGTTCTCCTGTCTGAGAAGCTCGCTCAGGGACTGGGCCATTCTCTTTTCATCTTCTGCAAGAAGTATCTTCATAGATAATCTCCGGTTTCTCGTTCTTATCGGCGCAGCAGCGAGCGCAGCCAGCTGAGTATCCGCGCCAGCAGGCCTTCTTTCACTGCCGCGTTCTCCGGGACAGCTTCCTCCGTCTCCTCCGGGGCGCCCGGGACTTCCTCGGGGGGCGTTCCTCCCTGGGCTCCGCCGTTCATCCCCGGTCCTCCGTTCATCCCCGGTCCTCCGTTCATTCCCGGTCCTCCGGGACCGTTCATTCCGGGTCCACCGGGGCCTCCGGGGCCGTTACTGCCCTGCCCACCAGGACCGCCGGGTCCCCAGCCGCCGGAGAAGCCTGCCTGTGATGATGCGGCGGCCTCGGCCTTCTGGGCCCCGCTGCCGAAAAGGAGGTACGTCTGTGACTCCTGAAGTTCGGGGGACGAAAAGATCACGTAGCTCACGTTCCAGGGAGCCTCACAGGCGTACAGCACCTTCGACGAGCTGTCCCTGATCTCCAGGGTCCCGCCCTTCGTGCCCAGGCCCGTGCCCGTAAATACCGCCGCAGGAGTTCCGCAGACGAAGCTCTGGGGCATTCCCTGGTGTCCCGCCGCCAGCACCGTGGCTCCCTGAAGGTACGTGCCGTATTCCGAATCCAGGGGGTCTCCGTCTCCCGCCGTCGGGCCCCAGGCCTCGATGGTGCCTCCGTACAGGCCTATGGTGCCGTTGGAATCCACCGCGTCCCCTCCGGAGCATGCGACCCGCACGTACCCGCCGTACTGGTTGTATTCGAAGCTGAAGTTCTCCAGATCGCTGTTGGCGGCATTGATACCGTCGTCCGAAGCGGAGACGGAGACCTCGCCGGAATATACGTTTATGACCGCGGCCTCGATGCCCTCCACGGCGTCGGTGACGCTGATGACGGGGCCCTGGGTGCCGGCGGAACCGATGTTAAGGGTATATTCGCTCTTTATCCCGTCGTCGTCGGCGGAAACGGTGATCCTGCCCGAGAGTATGTTCAGGAGGGCATTGCCCTTGATGCCGTCGCCGGCACAGGCCTTTACGTTCAGAGTAAGATCCTGTATCGTAAGGGAACCGGGGCTGACGACTTCCGACGCGCTGTCCTCCGCGTACAGATCTCCCCCTCCCCGGATGCCATTTTTGCCCCGGGAGACGATGTTCAGCTCCCCGCTGCCGCAGAGGATCACCGAGGAGCCGTCCTTGCACTTTATCACCGCGTTCTCGGCCCTCCCGTTTTTCGGGTACTTTTCGTCGTTGTTGTATTCGCTGTCCCCAAGGGTGTTGACACTGCCGGATGATACGATTATCTTCACATGCGTTTCCTTGCCGCAGCACACGGGGGCACTGTCGGAACTGGACAGGGTCAGGCCCTCCAGCACCAGGGTGACGCCCTCAGTGCCCTTCCTGACGGAGATGGTGCCGTCGGCGCAGGAACCCGATACCACGTATGTACCGGAGGAACTGATGATCAGATCCGTCCCTTCGATCTTAAAACCTTTTCCCGATGTGGCGCTGATTCCCGAATCGGTGAAGACCAGCTTCACGGAGCCGGCCGGATCGTATTCCTGGGAAGCGCGAGCCGGCAGGGGGCCCGTCATGATCAGAAGGGCCGCTGCGAGAAGTGCCGTTATTCGTAATGTCTTTTTCATTTTTCCTCCTGATGCGGCCCGCACAAAGATCAGGCGTGCCGCCTTTCCATGACGATTATAGGGACATAGATTGAAATAAGCTTGAAAAACGTTCGATCTTACTTTTTGTTCAGTTCGTGCCAGCCGTCCGGGACCCAGTCATCGTAGTAGTGTTCCGTGCCGAAATGCACCGTGGGATCCAGATCGTTCTCGAAGACCCGGTCCGCCCTGGAGTCGAATTCCACGTCGGTGCCGTCTCCCCGCTCGTAGGTCTCCACCCCCATCATGGACTCGTGTCTCCACCGCTGTATCCTGTCGTCGGAGGATTCCGTGCCGCAGGAGGACCGGGTGAAGCGCATGTCGTTTTCGGCCATGCGCTGATTCAGATTGCTGTGAAAGCTGTCCAGGTCCCGGCTGATGGAATCCCTCAGGGCGTCGGAGGCCGCCCAGCCCCGCTGCTGCTGCGCCCAGGCCTCGTTTATCATCCGCTGATTGAGCTCGGTGTTAGCCCTGGCCTGCTGCACCTGAGATGATACGTTGTACTGCCAGAGCTGCTGCGTATAATCCCTGACCTGATCGGAAATCTCCACGGTCTCGACGAAACGGGCAAAGGCCGCCAGATCGTCCTGCTTTCCCATCATGGAGCATATATAGGGTATCGTCCACACGGCGCTGGAGGTCACGGTGCCCTGGAAAACGGGAGCGCTGCCGAAGGGGCCGTCCCACAGCATCTCGCTGATGCCCCTGGCGTTCTGCACCACGTCAGCCTCAACACCGATCCGAAACAGGCACACCGCGAGGATCCCTTCCTTTGCCGGATACACTCCCAGGGCCCCGTCCGCAAGGTATCCCCGGATAAGGTTCCCGATGGGTATGGGGGAAATGGAGGCGCCCGTCTCCAGTTCGCAGAACAGACGGTCCGTGAACTCGCCGAGAAGCTGCCTGGCTTTACCAAGCACCGTATCCGAAAGAGCGTAGTAATGCTCCGCCCGGGCGGCTTCCCCCAGTATGTTCGACGCAGCAGTGTCCAGATCGAGCTGCACGGGGGTGGGATCCGAATAATAGGCTCCCGCGTCGTTGGTACGGCCCCTGGGGGCGGCTCCGAACAAACTTGGTACCCTAACCTTTTCGTACATGCAGGACCAGCCCGGCATATAGCTTACGGTGATCCCGTTCCCGGACGCTTCGGCCCGTATCTCGATATCCTGATTGATGCCCTTCATCACCCGGCTGAGAGCCGCCCGGGTGGAAAAACCTTCGGGAAGCTCCGCGCTGAGCAGGGCCTGTCCCGTCATACTGTCCTTGAATACGTATTTCATGTCTTCCTGTCTTTTCCTTCCGTCTTTTAGGATGCGGCATGCCGCACCCGAATTATACCATGAGCGGGGGGCAAAACGTGAAAAAAAGGGGAAGAGTCCTCCCTGCTTGCGCGGGCAGTCCCGCTGTGGTATCATATGGAAAATATCCGCTGCTGTGTGGCTGCGGCGGCCTGAGGAGAGAACATCATGAATTACGAAGCATACTACTCCGAACTGGACAGGGCCATGTACGACAAGCTGTGGTGGCTGGACAAGGTGGATGACGAAGCCGACACCATCCTGGATTTCGGGTGCTCCAACGGAGCCATGTACGAGTCGGTCCACGCGATAATGCCTCAGCGTTTCCGCTACATCGGAGTGGACAACGACGAACAGAAGCTGCGGGACGCCATCCCCACCCCGGGCAGCACCTTTACGGACAGCATCGAAAAAGCCCGGGAGCTCATCGTTCCCGAAAAAACGGTGCTGGTGCTCTCCAGCGTAATACACGAGCTGTACTGCTACCTTCCGAAGGCCGAAACTGAAAGCCTGCTGGGAAGCCTGGCGTCCCTGGGATGCCGCCATGTGGTGATAAGGGACATGGAGTTCAGGCAGACGAGTCCCGGAAAAGCTGAGGACGAAAAGGAGCTGAAGGCTCTTCTTTCGAAGGCGGTGCCGGAGATCTTCGGAAAGTGGATGGATCTGAGGGGGGAGACGGACATGAAGGGACTTTTCGAATTCATGCTCTCCTACATCCACACGGCGAACCTGGAGCGGGAACTGGAGGAACGCTACTTCGGAATGAGAACGGACAGGATATGGCAGATCTTCGGGGGATACGAAACAGTATACGAGCACCACTTCCTGATACCCTACCTCATAAGAAGATGGAAGAAAGAGCTTTTTTGCGAAAACGCGGAACTCTTCGAAAGGCTCAGGTACTGCTTCACCACCCACACGAAGCTCCTGATGGATCTGAAACAATAATACATGGAAACAGCGCGTCCCGGCGGACGCGCTGTTTTGGATCTTCAGTGTTTCTCGTAGTAGTGGTCGCAGTATTCCGAGGCGGTCTGCTGCACCAGCTTGTTGAGGTACGCCGCCCTCTCGTCGCCGGGCCTTACCAGGACCCCGCCTATGAACATGTATCCTCCGCCGGGTCCGAGCCTGTCCACCGTATCGTATACGGTCTGCCTTACCTCGTCGTCCGATACGTCGGGCCAGCCGGGCATGAGCTGCACTTCCCATCCTCCGGTGATGACGAGATCCCTGCCGTACTTTGCCTTGATGCCTTCGAGGTCGTTGTCATGCTGGGCAGGATCCCACCATTTGACTCCGAAATCCACCATCTCGTCCAGGAAGGCCTCGCACCTGCCGCAGTTGTGGAAGCCTATGGGCAGGCCCCTGTCGTTGGCGGGCCTGGCAAGACGGTCGTAGATGGGACGGAAGATATCCTGGTAGATCTCCTTCGAGAAGAAGGTGGAATACCTGGAGGCCGTGTCGTCCAGCATGTAGAAGCAGTCCGGATCATAGTATTCGATGGTCTTCTCAATGATGGGAACGTAGAAATCCGTCATGAAGTTCAGAAGGGCCTTGACCTCCTCCGGCTCCTCGTACAGGGCGCACAGTCCCTCGGAGAAACCCATGAAAGCCACCAGCTGCTGGAATGGCATCAGCATGGCGCTGGAATAGACCGCGGTCACTTCCCTGTCGATCTGCGCGTCCTCCATATCTTTCTTCGCCATGGCTTCCCAGTCGATGTCCAGGTCGATGTCGGGCAGTTTTATCACGTCCCTCCACTTGGTTATGTCGTCCAGGATGAAGTTGTTGGGCTCGGGGATGGAGGCGAATCCCGTCTCCTCGTTGGCCACGTAGCTGACTCCCCAGATATCCTTTCCGCCCTTGGGGCTCATATGGGTGTCATGCTTCCTGAGGACGCTGGGGCCCACTCCGCGGGTGGTCTCCCGGCCGTTCATGGTCTTCATGCCCATGTTGTAGCGGGGAATGCTCTGGGGGATCTCCCCTCTGAGTACCGCCATAAAATTTTCTTTCGGTGTCCAGTCTGTCATTTTCCCTCCTCCCTGCCGCGCAGACGCGCGGACTTTCGTCCGGCTTTCCGGAATATCATATAATTTTGTATTATTCGATATTTATATGATACAACCTGACATACTTCCCGTCAATCATTTTTTCGGGCACGAAAAAAGGGGTTGTCTCAAAACGACTTTTTAGTCGATAATGAGGTAGCCCCTCCTTTTTATGTACTCTCAATGAATATTTCCGGCTCAAAACAAAAAAACAGGCGAACCTTAATCAGGGAGGCCAGATTTGCTTCCCTTGATCGGT
>JAGACT010000181.1 GCA_017613995.1 Eubacteriaceae bacterium | reverse complement strand
CCTTGTGAGGCTCAGCGGGATGATCCGATCCTCAGACGCCTGGGCCGTCACCCTGAAGGGGGATAACGCCGCCGTGGGCTGGATCCGTTTCAGACCCGATGAGCTCAGAAGACGTCCGAAATGCCTTCAGGTCGGATACGGCATACGCTCGGACCTGAGAAGGAACGGCTACATGAAGGAGGCGCTGGAGGAAGCGATGAACTACGTCTTTCGGAGCGCCGGAGCGCAGATCGTCAGCGCCAGGGTGTTCCCGGACAACGCCGCATCGATCAAGCTGCTTATCGGAAACGGCTTTTCCCTTTCGGGAAGGCTCCCGGAATACTATTCCCCGGGACCGGGAGCGGAATCCGAGGACGTACTGCTGTTCTCCCGGAGACGCTCCGACAGCGCCGGAAAGCGGGATGATCCGTCCCTGATGGCAAGGCAGCTCGCTTCCCTGTGTGACCCTTCGGAGGGATGGCTCACCTGCCTGAGCAACGCGGTGGCTTTCATCTACGACGGGATGGAGATGGTCAACTGGTCGGGAATATACTTCCTGAAAAATGACAGGCTTTATCTCGGACCGTTCAACGGAAAGCCCGCCTGCAGCGTCCTGGAGCTGACCCGGGGAGTATGCGCGAAAAGCGCCCGGGAAAGGAAGACGGTGGTTGTGGACGACGTGCACCTGTTCGAAGGGCATATAGCCTGCGACAGCGCTTCCGCCAGCGAGATAGTGATACCCCTCATCCTGGACGGAGAGCTTCTGGGGGTCCTGGATATAGACAGCCCCATAAGGGAGCGCTTCGGCGAAACGGAACGGCGTATGCTGGAGGAAGCAGCGGGGGTGATCACCGGCCTGCTGAGGGAATACAAAGAGGAGAAAGACAGAGATGAGAGCATTTGAAAGACTTATTGGCTACAGCGCGTTTCCCAGCGCATCGGACGAGAACAGCGAAAGCTGCCCCAGTACCCCCGAGCAGCTGGAATTCGGCAGGGCACTGGTGAAGGAGATGCGGGAGCTGGGCATCAGCGACGCGGTGCAGGACGAAAACGGATACGTTTACGGCAGCATACCCGCCACGCCGGGATACGAGGACAGCATCGTGATCGGATTCATCGCCCATATGGACGTGGTGTGCTCCGTCCCCTTCAGGGACATAAAGCCCATCATAGTGGAGAACTATGACGGGGGAGACGTGGTACAGAATGAGGAGAAGCACATCGTCCTGAGCCCCTCGGAGTTCCCTGTCCTGAAAAAGTACAAGGGAAAGACACTGGTCGTCACCGACGGAACCACGCTTCTGGGCGCGGACGACAAGGCGGGAGTGTCGGAGATAATGACTATGGCGGAAAGGCTCATCGCCGATCCATCCGTGACCCACGGCAAAGTCATGCTGGCCTTCACCCCCGACGAGGAGATCGGCCGGGGCGCGGACCGCTTCAATGTGCCGTATTTCGGAGCGGATTACGCCTATACCTGTGACGGGGCCGCCTTCGGAGAGGTCTGCTACGAGACCTTCAACGCATCCTCGCTTACTGTGACCGTGACAGGAAAAAGCATCCATCCCGGCAGCGCGAAAGGCCGGATGATAAACGCAGCCGCCGTGGCCATGCGCTACGACAGCCTTCTTCCCGCCAACGAGAGGCCGGAGTACACGGAGGGATACGATGGCTTCTACCATATGATCTCGATGGAGGGGGACGTGGACAGTGCCGTTCTCCGCTACATCCTCAGGGATCATGACGAAAAGAAGCTGGAGACAAGAGAACAGACGGCCCTGAAGGCTGCGGAGTATCTCAACGGCATCTATCCCGAGGGCACCGTAAAAGCCGAGGTGAAAAAGAGCTACCGCAACATGGCCCGGATGATCCTTCCCCACAGGGAACTGATCGACATTGCCTTCGACGCCATAACGAAAGCCGGCGGAAGGCCCTTCACCGAAGCCACCAGGGGCGGCACCGACGGTTCCACCCTGTCGTACATGGGACTTCCCTGCCCGAACCTCGGCACCGGAAGCCACAATCACCACGGAAGGAGCGAGTTCGCCGTGGCTGAGGACATGGACAGCTGCGTGGAAGCGCTGATAAACATCGCCCATGCCTTCGGGGGGATCAGGAAACAGCAGGAATAACGGGATGCGCCCAGGCAACGGATCAGGGACATGGCTCTCCGCCATGTCCTTTTTTGATTCGCCGATTATTACCTATTGACACAGTAGGTAAATAGGAGTATAATCAGTGGCAGTATCGGTCCGAAAGGAGAGAACAAGTGATTTACGCAGACAACGCCGCCACCACGAAAATGAGCGAGGCGGCAATCAATACTATGGTGGCCACCGCCAACGAGACCTGGGGCAATCCCTCGAGCCTGTACGGCTTCGGCCAGAGGGCAAAGGAGATACTCGAGGATGCCAGAGCGAAGGTGGCATCCGCCATCGGGGCGGATCCGAAAGAGATAATCTTCACATCCGGAGGAAGCGAAGCGGACAACCAGGCGATACTGTCGGCAGCCGCGGCGGGAAAGAAAAAGGGAAAGACCCATATCATTTCATCTGCCTTCGAGCATCACGCGGTGCTGCATACCCTGGAAAAGCTCAGGAAGGAAGGCTTTGACATAACACTTCTGGACGTCCATGAGAACGGAATCCTGACGGCAAAGGATGTGGAGGACGCAATCAGGGATGACACGTGCCTCGTAACGATCATGTACGCCAACAACGAGATCGGCACAATCCAGCCCATTGGGGAGATCGGCGCCGTATGCCGCAGCCGCGGAGTGGTGTTCCACACGGACGCGGTCCAGGCCATGGGTCATCTGAAGGTGGACGTGGAGCGCGACAGCGTCGACATGCTTTCGGCTTCCGCTCACAAGTTCCACGGACCCAAGGGCGTGGGATTCCTCTATGTGAGAAAGGGCACGCCCGTCACCAACCTCATCGAGGGAGGAGCCCAGGAGAGGGGAAAGAGGGCCGGTACGGAGAACGTGCCCGGCATCGCAGCGATGGCCCGGGCCCTGACCGACGCCGTGGCGAACATCGACGGATACGCTTCGAAGCTGACACCCGTCCGTGACAGGATCATCGAGGGCCTCAGCAGGATACCCCATTCCGCGCTGAACGGAGACGCAGAGAGGAGGCTTCCCGGAAACATCAATTTCTGTTTCGAAGGCATAGAAGGAGAGTCCCTTCTTCTGATGCTGGACGATCTGGGCATCCAGGCTTCCTCCGGAAGCGCGTGCACCTCCGGTTCGCTGGATCCCAGCCACGTGCTGCTGGCCATAGGAAGGGTCCACGACGTTGCCCACGGTTCTCTGCGTCTCAGCCTCGGGGAGGACATCACCGACGAAGACGCGGATTACATCATAAGATCCGTGGCGGACACGGTGGAGCATCTCAGGAATTTCTCCCCGGTGTGGAGGGACCTGCAGTCGGGCAAAACACAGTACATTTTATAGAGAAGAGGTAAGAAGATATGGCATTATACAGCGATAAGGTAATGGATCATTTCCGCAACCCCCGCAACGTGGGAGTGATCGAGGATGCGAACGGCATAGGAGAAGTGGGCAACGCCAAATGCGGCGACATCATGAAGATGTACCTGAAGATAGAGAACGACATCATAACGGATGTGAAGTTCGAGACCTTCGGATGCGCCAGCGCGATAGCTTCCAGCTCCATGGCCACGGAACTCATCAAGGGGAAACCCGTTTCCGAAGCCAGGGAACTGACGAACAAAGCGGTCGCAGAGGCCCTGGACGGGCTTCCGGACTACAAGATGCACTGTTCGGTACTGGCGGAGGAAGCGATAAGCGCCGCCCTGGACGATTATTCCAGCAGAACGGGCAAGACAGTGTAAAAAAACAGAATACGGGGACCCGAACCGGCCGCCTTTCCAGAGGAGCCGGTCCGGGTCCTTTTTTTCGGTTTGTGAGGCCCTGTTGAGAATTCCGGGTAAAAAATGATATAATAAATCCAAATAGTCAGAAACAGGAACAGTAATGTACGAAACCGCCGCCGTCATCGTGGCTGCCGGAGACAGCACGAGGATGAAGCTTGGATGCAACAAGAATTATATCGAACATGAGGGAAGGCTGCTTCTTTCGTATACCCTGGCCGCCTTCGGTCAGTGTCCCGAAGTGGACAGGATAGTGCTTGTGATCAAGGATTCCGAGCGGGAATCCGCCGAAAGGGCGGTGGCCCAGGCGGGGATCGGCAGGGACGTGATGTTCGTCCCGGGCGCGGATACCCGGCAGGGATCGGTGTTCAGCGGTCTCACCGCGGCACAGGGATGCACGTACGCGGCGATACACGACGGGGCCAGGTGCCTCATATCTCCCGCGGACATATCCAGAGTCCTGAAAATGACCTGCGAGACGGGAGCTGCGACGCTGGTGTCCCGGGTAAACGACACCTGCATGTGGCTGACGGAGGACCGTACGCAGACGGAGTGCTATCTCGACCGCGCCAGGATGGCGGCGGTCCAGACGCCCCAGTGTTTTTTATACGACAGGATAATGCGAGCCCACATCAGAGCCCGTGAGGACGGATTCACGGGAACGGACGATACCGGTATCTACCGCCGTTATGAGGGAAAGGTGGAACTGGTATACAGTGAGAACATAAACTGGAAAATCACCGAGCCCGGGGATCTGGAACTGGCGGAAGCGATCCTGAGGTTCAGGGAGGAAAGGGGTTAGCCTATGCAGCTTAATGAGAACACCTGTGTGCAGATCTACTACAAGATGATACTGTCACGGCAGTTCGAGGAGATGTGCGTCAAACTCAAGGACAGAGGACTTATCGATGACGACCTGAGGCTTTCATACGGAAGGGAAGGCACCGCCGCTGCGGTGTGCGCCCTCAGGATGAGCGACATAATTTTCACTTCCCACCGCAGCGATACCATCGCCCTGGCGGCCAACGTTCCACCGGAGAAGCTCTTCGCGGAACTGTTCGGACTGCCCTCCGGAGTATGCGAAGGAAAGAGCGGACTGCTGCGCATGTGTTACAGGAAGAACAACCTGTTCGGCGCCGCATCGGACGGAAGGATAAATCTCGGCATAGCCGCCGGATGCGCGCTGGCGGAGAAGATCAGGGGAACGGGACGTTTCGTGGCATGCTTCACGGGGGACGGAGCCGCCTTCAGCGGAAGCTTCTTCGAGACCCTCAATTTCGCGGTGATGAATTCCCTGCCGATCCTGTTCTACATAGAGAACAGCGGATATTCGGGAAAGACTCCGCTGGAGGAATACAGCGTATCCGAGGATATCTGCCAGAGCATGGACGGTCTGGGGGTGACCTCGGTGGTGACCGACGGAAACAGCCCCGCAGACGTGTACATAGCGGTAAGCCAGGCCATCGAGTATGCGAAGCAGAACAGCGCCCCGGTCATTGTCGAGGCCCGTACCGTGAGCCTTTCCAAGGATATATATGTACGCGGCAGCGACCTGACCTCCGATGAGGAGATCATGCAGTGGGGCGGATACGATCCGGTGGAAAACCACCGGAAATATATGCTCGACAACGGGCTGGTCAGTCAGGAGAACCTGAACGATCTGAACGAATCGGTGTCGGGCCAGATAGGGCTGGCCATGGACGCGGTTCTGAGGGAAATGACATCCCTGCGCCTCAAGCCGGAAACGGAGGTCTCCAAATGACGGATAATATCATCACCGAACTCCGGGATATACTGGCGTCCCAGATGGAGAAGGACATGCTCATGGCTCTCATGGGCAACGGCGTGAGACGGGGCTCTGCCCTGGGCCTAACCGAAGGCCTGATGGAGAAATTCGGGGAGGATCGGCTGGTCGAGACCGGTCCCGGCAGCGCACTGGCGCTGAAGCTGGCACTGGGCATGGCCATGGACGGCATGCATCCCGTGGTCTTCATCTCCCAGAACGACCTGGTCAGCAGCGCGGACATCATAGTCAGCAACGCCGCGATGCTCCGGGAGATATCCGCATCCCAGTTTTCCCCGAGGATCCTTATATGCGCCGAATATGCCGAAAGCGGCTCCTCCAGGACGTCCGCCGGCATATATCCCGAGAATATCTACGGCTCGGCGGGGAACGTACGAATGGCGGTGCCCGCCTCACCGGACAGAGCCCCGGAGCTGCTCAGGGAATGCCTTGCCTCCGAGGGAGTGAGCATATTCATGGCGGACAGGAGCCTGCTGGCGGAACCTGACGGGAAGGATCCCTTCGAAGGGACCGCCGGAGGGAAGGACCTTACGGTCATCTGTGCCGGCAGCAGTCTTGGCATCTGTGCTGCGGCCTGCAGGAGAGCCGCTGACATCGGCATAGGATGCGATCTGATCGCAGAGGAGGACATGAGCCTGTCGGACATGCCGAGGATCGTCTCCTCAGTGTCCTCCACCGGAAGGGCGCTCATAGTCCATACCGAGGCCACGGACACGGTGTCCGCGATGATCAGCACCGCCATCATGGAGAGCGAAGCGTTTTATTACCTGTACAGACCGGTCAGAAGGATGTGCCTTCCCATGAATGTAAAGGAAGGAACGGATCCGAGGAATCTGATCTACGAAGAAATACTGAAAACAGCAAAATAGGAGGAGCATCACATGGAAGACGACAGGATCAAGGCATCACCGGCCATAAAGAGGATCGCCAAGCAGTACGGGATCGATCTGAACGATATAGTCGGCACCGGAGAGGACGGACGCATCGAGGTGTCCGATCTTGAGGGCTACCTGCTGGGCAGAAGACACATGTCCGCGGTCAGCTCCGTCGAGGCGCCGGAGGAGATCCCGGAGGATCAGGACAAGTACGCGATCTATCAGCAGGAGGATGCGTCAAGGAACTATTCAAGGCTGAATTACGACGATGAGGACTACGTTACCCTCGGACGGGATGAAGGACTCGATATAGAGCTGTATCCCGAGAAGAAGTACGACGAGTTCATGGAAGCGTCCTTCGAGGATCCCGAAACCGTGGCGGATGAGGATCTTGACCGCTACATGGAACTGGAGGAGGATTTCACCAAGGCTTTCCCGACTTACGATGCGGAGAGCGCGGATGCCCTCAGCGGCAGCGAGATCGACGCCATCGCCGACGATGTCGCCGACGAACTCAGATACGATCTGATGGAGAATGCCGTCAATGCGGTGACCGAGGAGCCCCTTGGCGCAGAGGAAGCCGCCCTCGCGGAAGAGCCCGCAGAGGATGAAGCGGCTAAGCTTCCCGGCGAAGACGGTGACGGGTGCGGCTGCGGACATCATCACGAGGACGGGGACGAATGCGGCTGCGGGCACCACCATGAAGACGAGGAGGTCTGCCAGCCCATCAACATATCCTTCAGAGTGCCCAGGGCGGAGATCGACAGATTCGTCTACTCCTGCGGCAGCGACCATGTCAGGCTTCTGGCCGATACGGTGATCAAGGCCCTGGCGCTGGCGATATACGACGAGGACAACGAATTCGACGGCAGGATCGATCTCGTCAGATTCAGCCGGGACGGCATAGAGGTGTCCACCGCCATGAACGCTCTGTCCGAAAAGGTGGGATATATAAGCTATGACGACCCGGAGGAGAACGGAGACGTGTTCGTGAATGTCTGGGACATGACGGAATTCGGCTTCAGTGCGTTCTCCCGTCCCGATGCCGGCATGGTGAACGTGTTCGTTAGCCTGGACGGCAGCGACCTCATAATCGATACGGTCAGCGACGAGTACGCCGTAGCCATAGACAACTGTGCGTTCATGTTCAGAGCCATGAGGGAGAACCTTCTGATCCCCTCGAGGATGAACGAACGCAGCGAGACCCCTGTCATTGTGGAGGAGGAATAAACAATGTCACGTAAAAAGTACAGGATCAGACTGACTCAGCCCAAAAAGCTTTTCGGAGCAATTCTCAAGCTTGCCCTGGTGATCGCGCTCATAATAGTGGCGGTCCACTTCATCCGCGGTTTCGGAAAGGATCCGGTGATCCGGGAGCTCAAGAAACTGGAGGGACAGGACGTCAGCATCATCAGTTCCGAGATCGTGCCCTACAAGGGAGACGTCCAGTATAAGGAGACGGTGCTCAAGGCGGGTGACGTTATCACCTACAAGGTGGTATACAAGTATCAGCTGAAGGAGTCGAAGACCATAAAGAACCATCCGGTGGAGGAGGGCGTTAGCATAACCGTTTCGGATCCGGCCTACGCGGAAGAGACGGAGGAAAAGAACGTTCTGAAGATAAAGACGGGCATTACACAGGAGACCATCATCACGGTCAAGGTGAGCTATTCCCGCAACAAGGACATGGTCAAGGAATATACCTACACCCTGATGCCGGATATGGCACCCACCGTATCGGAGTAGGACTGAAAAGTCACGGAAAAAAACATGGGGCTGTCTCATTAAGAGATGCCCCCTTTAACGAGCATGCAGCAAGAAGTCTCCCGCCTCTGCAGGCGGTGAGATGAATTGCGGGAAAGCATGCGATAACGCAAACATATATTCGATAAAATCGTATAAAAGTATTGTATTGCATTATATGCTATGATATAATCAATATTAAGAGGATCATAAGAGATCCTGACAGATAAACAACACAACCGGTCGGGACGCCGGAGATAGACCCCTTATCTTGTCGGAGCAGCCGGCATAGCAGGGTAAAAAAGAGAGGTCAGCATTCTGACCTCGAAGCCCCCACCTCAGCGTAAGCAGGTGGCGGGTAGTTCACCACAAATACTTTACCAACAAAAAGCCAGCTCCCGGACTAGAGCTGGCTTCTGGCGTATAATAGTTCTGTGAAAAACAACAAAAAAACGCAGTTAGATTATACAGCGTTCGGGGCCGCTTATCAACTGCGTTTACCATTAGATATTGAAATAATTATCCCCAAAAATGATCCTGTCAGACTTCTGGACGCTGTTATCAGCAGTCTTGACCTTTCCTGTCTGTACTCCACTTATGAGTATATCGGCAGAATACAGTATCCTCCCAGCGTTCTTTTCAGGGTACTGATCTACGCTTATTCCAGACATATCTATTCTATCCGCGACATAGAAACTGCCTGCAGGGAAAACATCAACTTCATGTTCCTCCTGCAGAACAACCCCCTTTTTACTGTCTGAGTTTTTCCAGGACCAGCTTCATATCCTCCGGCAGCGGAGCATCGAAGTGCATGATCTTTCTTTCCACCGGGTGCATGAAGCTCACACTGCAGGCATGAAGGGCCTGTCTGCCTATCAGGGGATCGGTCCCGTCCCCGTAAAGCACGTCCGAAAGGATGGGCGTTCCCATGCTCTTCATATGCACTCGGATCTGATGGGTCCTGCCGGTGAGGAGCCTGAGCTTCACGAGGCTGTGGGCCGGGAACTCTTCCAGCACCTCGTATTCCGTAAGGCACTGCTTGCCTTCCTCGTCGACCACCCTTCTGATGCCTTCCTGGCTTCTCATGATGGGCATGTCGATCACGCCCTTCCTCTCGGGAAGCCTCCCCTTTATTATCGCTTCGTAGTACTTGTCGAAGGGCCGGAATTCGTCCATGTTCTGCATGAGATGGTGGATGAACTTGTTCCTGGCGATGATGACCACTCCCGAGGTATCCATGTCCAGACGGGAGACGAAATGCAGCTTTCCGTCGATGCCGCGCTTTTCATAGTAACCGTATACGGCGTTGGACAGGGTATTGTCGGGATGGCTCTTGGTGGGATGGGTGACCATGTACGGGGGCTTGTTCACCACCAGGATGTCCTCGTCTTCCCAGAGCAGCTCCAGGGGAAGATCCTGGGGTTCCGAATCCATATGCTCCATCCTGAGCAGAACCTCGATCCGGTCACCGCTGACGCATTTTCCGACGAAGGGCATATGCCTGCCGTTGAGCAGAAGCTCTCCCTCCTTCTTCACGGATTTGATCACGCGGGAAGAGTAGCCGTATCGGCTCTGCAGATATTTGGAGATCTCTCCCTCGTAGTTCTCTACTGTGTATTCGTATCTTCTGGCGTACTGCATGGATGTCCTCCCGCTGTATAGTGTATCATACAGTGTGCCCCGAACCGTGACCGGGGATGAAAAAAGCTCCCGCTGCGCGGGAGCTTTTCGGGATGTCTGTGATCAGAACATGGGGACTACAGCTCCGTCATAGGTATCGATGATGAACTGCTTTACGGCCTCGCTCTGAAGTGCCTCCACGAGGGCCAGGATGCCTTCGTCGTTCTCGTTGCCTTCCTTGACTACCAGGATGTTGGCGTAGGTCTGAGCTGCCTCTGACTCGGCGTCCTCTGTGGCTACGGCGTCCCTGCCTACGGACAGACCTGCCTGGATGGCGAAGTTGCCGTTGATGACTGCCATGTCAACGTCGGGAAGCGAACGGGGGATCTGGGCTGCTTCTACCTCGACGATGTTGAGGTTCTTGGGGTTCTCGACGATATCGAGGATGGTCGCTGTGAGACCGACGTCCTCCTTGAGCTTGATAAGGCCCTGGGCTTCCAGCAGAAGAAGCGCTCTTGCCTCGTTGGTGCCGTCGTTGGGGATCGCGATGGTTGCTCCGTCGGGAAGCTCCTCAAGGGTGGCTACCTTTCCGGGATAGAGTCCGAAGGGCTCATAGTGGATAGCTGCGACAGCAACGAGATGAGTACCGTTCTCTTCGTTGAAGTCAGTCAGGTAGGGCTGATGCTGGAAGTAGTTGGCATCCAGCTCTCCGTCTTCGGTGGCCGTGTTGGGGATAACGTAGTCGTTGTACTCAACGATCTCCAGCGTATAGCCTTTCTTCTCCAGTTCGGCCTTTGCGACCTCAAGGATCTCGGCGTGGGGAGTAACACTGGCTCCGACCTTGATCACTTTGAGTTCAGTCTCTTCCTTCTTGGAGTTGCCGCATCCGCAGAGGAGCGCAACGATAAGAAGGATAACGATGGATACTGATAAAAGTTTTTTCATTTTTCCCTCCTTTTTTATTTGATCCTTTTATCTGTTTTTCTTGTTATATACATTCCGACCTCCTGGAATATCTGGACGATGATGACCAGAAGAAGGACGGTAACAAGCATGACGTCGGTCTTGTAGCGGTAGTAGCCGTAATTGACTGCTATGGCTCCGAGACATCCTCCGCCGGTAAAGCCGGCGAGGGCTGAATACCCCAGTATCGTGGTGATGGCGATGGCCGCTCCCATGATCAGGGAGGGTTTCGCCTCGGGAATAAGCACTTTGGTGATTATCTTGAAATCGGGAGTTCCCATGGACTGCACGGCCTCGATGACCCCGCTGTCCACTTCCTTGACGGAGGATTCCACCATCCTGGCGATGAACGGCGCGCTTCCGACGATTAGGGGAACGATCGTGGCCGTGGAACCGATGGTGGTCCCCACGACCTTTCTCGTGAAGGGCATTATTGCCACCAGAAGGATAAGGAACGGTACGCTCCTGAGCATGTTCACGATGAATCCCAGCACGGCGTTGAGCACCCTGTTGGGCCTGATCCCTTCCTTGTCGGTGATGCACAGAACAATGCCGAGGGGAAGGCCGATAACATATGCGATCGAGGTGGAGACAAGGACCATGTACATGGTCTCGCCCAGGCCGTCAAGCATCAGCTGAGCCAGTTTCAGTATTTCCATCTGCCGTCTCCTCCCTGAAATCTATGTTCTTGTCCTCCAGGAAAGCCATGATCCTTTCCTGGGCCAGTTCATCCTCCGGCATCTGTATGAGCATCTGGCCGTATGTCCTGGAATCTATTATCTTGGTGTTGGCGAAAAGTATGTTGACCTTGCACTTACATTCCATCGTCATGGTGGAAATGACGGGCTCCAGCAGGGTCTCTCCGTCGAACACCAGCCTGAGGCACCGCTCTCCGGGGATGAACTCCGTGACTTCCCCCTGGGGGAGTATAAGGTTTCTGGATATCTCCGTTTTGGGATGGATGAAGACGTCCCGGACGTTTCCCTGTTCGGCGATGAGCCCGTGGTCCAGCACCGCGACCCGGTCGCATATCTGCTCGATGACCTTCATCTCATGGGTTATCACGATGACGGTCACCCCCATCTCCCGGTTGATTCTTTTTATAAGAGAAAGAATAGACTGGGTGGTGGTGGGGTCCAGTGCACTGGTGGCTTCGTCGCACAGCAGCACCTTGGGATCGGTGGCCAGGGCCCTGGCAATGGCCACCCTCTGCTGCTGTCCTCCGGAAAGCTGCGAGGGGTAGCTGTCGGCCTTGTCCTCCAGTCCCACCGTCCTGAGAAGATCCATGGCCTTAGCCGTTATCTCCGAACGGCTCCTGCCCTTTTCGATCTCCATCGGGAAGCAGACGTTTCTCAGAACAGTGCGCTGACTGAGCAGGTTGAAGCCCTGGAAGATCATGCTCATCTGCCTTCTTGCCGCCAGAAGCTCCTTATGGGAGAGGCTGGCCATGTCCCTGCCGTCGAAAATGACCTTTCCTCCGGTGGGCCGTTCAAGAAAGTTTATGCATCTGACCAGAGTCGATTTTCCGGCTCCGGAAAGCCCGATGATTCCGAAGATCTCCCCGTCGTTTATCGTAAGGCTTATGTCGGAGAGGGCCTCGACTTCGGAGCGCTCAGAAGTATAGGTTTTGTTCAGGTGTTCAAGCTGGATCAATTGAGCCTCCTTAAAATAAAAACGGCAGCAGTTTCTTCTGCTGCCCAAGGATGATTCCGATGTGTTGTTCTCAGCAGAAGCTCCTATCGGCAGCAATCGAACAAGGGCATTCTCATGCCCGTGCACATCATCATAGACATCGATCTCTGATATGCTGCTGCGTACATTAGCGCTTCCTGCCTCAAAATAGTTTTATAGAGTATAGCATTTCACAAAACTGCAAGTCAATACAAACATGTATTTTTCTCGAAAGAGCAGGGGCCTCCGGTCCGGAGATACAGTAATTGCACCAATTTAAGGTAATACTGGCACTTTCACCGAGGTCTATGATATAATCAGCAAAAAGGAGACGATACTATGACCAAAGTGAGCGTTATGGCGGGACCCTGCAAGTTCGTTACGGTGATCACCGCAGAGAATACTGAAGATTACGGCCAGGTGAAGGTGAGCTTCACTTCCGACTGCCCCCATTACAACAAGGGACTGGCGGAGGAGATCGATGTGGTGGACGCATTCTGCGAGCTTGGCATGGGAAGACAGCCCGGGATCATAAAGGATGCGGTCGCTAAATATGCCAAACATGCCACATGCCCGGTGGCACTGGCGATGCTCAAGGCCGTGGAGGTGGAAGCTTCCCTGGCGCTGCCGGTGGAACCCGAGATCCATATCGAGAAAGTTTAATCATCCTTTAACGATCTGTTAACGCAGAATTCCGAATCATGTGATACATTTCACATAAGGAGCATCTATATGAACAGAAGAACATATGATTTCAGCAATATAGCGGTGGACGGCATCGACCTCTCCACACTCAACGAGTCAGTGGGGGCGGGCGGTTTCCCGTTCATGCCGTTTTTGTTCTTTTTCTTCTTTTCCCCGTTTCTTTTCGGAGGAATAATCAGCTTCGTTGCCGTACTTCTGATGATCAACGGCTTTTCGAGAAGGAATCAGAGGATCAGGATAAGGGAGAACGCCCTCAGGTACTACCAGCTCCTCAGAAGCCGTGAGAGCTTTTCCGTTGATGAGGTGGCATACTTCCTGAACCTGCCCCGCAACAGGGTGCAGGCGGAACTGCAGTATCTGTTCGACAACAATATCATCCGCGTCAAGCCCCAGACGGTGGTCTATCCTTCGCCCAGAGCGAACAGGACGGCCTACGACAGGGGGAGGATGTACGCTCAGCCCGCCTACACGGTCGAGAAGGTGAACGAGAACTACAAGCAGCCCCAGAAGACCTATTCCGCTCCTCCCGCGAAACAGCAGCAGCCCCAGCAGCAGGAGAGCGCTCCCCCCGCAGGAGTCGAGATGAAGCGCACGGCCAACGACAACGGCCTCTATGCCGAGACTGTGGAGTACATCAAGAAGATCCGCCAGGCCAACGAAGCCATACCCGGAGAGGTCATGAGCGCCAAGATCGACGAACTGGAGAAGGTCACCATAAACATCTATAACGCCACGGTGGAGAATCCTTCTCTGCTCAAGAAGACCAAGAAGTTCATGTCCTACTATCTGCCCACCACCGAAAAGCTCATTGAGAAGTACGCAGAGCTGGACAAGAAGAGCATTCAGACAGAGAACACCATAGCGATAAAGTCCAGGATCGAGGAATCTCTGGACACCATCACCAAGGCCTTCTACGAGCTGTACAACAGCCTGTATGATTATGACGCCATAGATATTACAAGCGAGATCGAAGCATTCAAGAATACCCTGGTCAACGACGGTCTTCTGGACAACGGAATGCAGATCGAGCTCAAGGCTGAAGAAAAAGTTGGCGAAAACGTTCAGTAACGCCGCATTGTGATAGTATAATTGATACAGAAGATAACTTCAGGGCAGGGTGAAAATCCCGATCGGCGGTACAGTCCGCGAGCGAAAGCACGAACCGGTGTGATTCCGGTACCGACGGTAAGAGCCTTTGGGCTTAAGTCCGGATGGAAGAAGACAAGTCTTTTTTCGTATTTTTGCCGCTGAAGAAGCGGCTTTTTTAGTGAGGTGAAATCATGAACAAAACAAAAAAACTCGTGTTTGCGGCTGTACTTACGGCAATGTCGATCATTCTGCTTTATATCCCGTTCCTCCGTTTCCCGATATTCGCAGCCGCTCCGTTCCTGGAGTACGACGCCATGGACGTGCCCATCCTTATAGCGACCCTTTTCATGGGGCTTAAGGGCGGCCTTGCGGTGACGCTGGTATCCTGCATCATCCAGGGGATCACGGTATCCAGTTCCAGCGGAATCTACGGCATCATAATGCACTTCATCGCCACCGGAGGATTCGTCGCGGGAACGGCTCTGGTCATGAAGCTGAGCAAAAGAAAGGTGCTGCCCTCCCTGCTGGCGGGCATCGCATCGATGGTCCTGATCACCATCCCGGCGAACCTTATCGTGACTCCGATCTTCATGGGCGTGACCCGTCAGGTGGTGCTCTCCATGCTGCCGACGGTATTCATACCCTTCAACCTGGTAAAGGCGTCCATAAACGCCGCCGTTACGTTCCTGGTATGGCTGCCTCTCAAGAAGGCCAACCTTAAGTAAGGCTCCAAACAGGCGGGGCGTGCGGGATATTCCCGCACGCCTTTTTTTTCTTACTTTCCCTTGTGCCTTTTCATGTAGTCCCTGTCCGTGTTCTCTCTCCAGGAAGCATCCAGCTTTCTGCCCGTCCTGACGGAACTGACCGCCTTGGACACCGACGCGTACAGGTTCATTGTTCCCTGGCCGTCCGGCATGTAGTTCACCGCGTTGGCTTCGCTGATCCCGAAATGTTTTGCGGTCTGGACCGCATCTATGTTGGCCCCCAGGAAGAGGAACTCCCATCCTTCTTTCTTTTTGTCCTCTATCATTGACCGGACCTGGGACGCGCTGTAACTGTGGCTGGCGTTTTCCATGCCGTCGGTGGTGATCACGAACACCGTTTTTTCCGGCACGTCTTCCTGTCTGATGTATTTATGTATGTTCGAGATATGTTCCACGCTCCTGCCTATGGCGTCTATCAGGGCGGTGGACCCTCTGACCCAGTACTCCTTTGAGCTCATGGGGGAGATGCGCTCCAGACCGATCCTGTCATGCAGCAGCTCGTATTCGTTGTCGAACAGGACCGTCGTGACCAGGGCGGTGCCCTCCTCGGCCTTCTGCTTTTCTATCATGGCATTGAAGCCTCCGATGGTGTCGGACTCCAGTCCCGACATGGACCCGCTGCGGTCAAGGATGAATACCAGTTCAGTGATGTTGTTTCCCATAAAAAATACCTCCGTGATAATGCTGTTGTTTACAGCCTTATCATAGAGGTTTTCGCACAACGTTTGGTCGCCTTGCGGGCGACATCGCATCAGTACTCGCCGTGCATGAGATTAAAGCCCCTCCAGATGGCAAGGGAGATGCCTCCCAGGGCGCAGGCCGTGGATATCCCCCTTATCAGAGGTGTGGCGCCGATAAAGCCGATGAGGCCTCCGGCGATGGGGCCCGCGGCTATCCAGGCGAGGATCTTCGCCAGCTTAAGGGCATAGACTTCGGCATTCTTTACTTTCGCCATCTCAATCTTCGGGATGAACATCCTGTCCTTATACACCGCCAGCAGGAGAGCATAAAGCATCACGGCGCCTCCGAAGATCAGAAGCATGATGGGGTAAACGTTTTCCATGGGACCTCCTTCTACTGTCCGATCAGAGGCTGATCGTAAAGGAACAGGACTTCGTTGAGCCTGAACAGATCGTGATCGCCTCTCTGGATGAAATATGAAACTATGACGTCCGACAGATAGCTGTCGGAAAGCGCGTATCCGGCTTTTTTGAGAAAGCTTTCCGTATCCTTCATGTCCAGCTCCAGCGCGAACGCCAGGGCTATGGCGGTGGCCTTGGAGGGATGATATGAGGGATTGGATCTTATCTTGGAAAAGAGCTTGCGGTCCAGATTTGCCCTGCGGTAGCACTCGGAATCGCTCATGCCCCTTTCGTCGATGAGTCTCAGAAGCGTGTCCGAGAACCCTTCGTCCAGTTCAGGGAATGACGGGCGTTCAAGGGATTCGAAGGCTTCGCAGGCTCCGCAGGCCCCCT
>JAGACT010000180.1 GCA_017613995.1 Eubacteriaceae bacterium | reverse complement strand
GTGAAAGTCTTCCTTATTGTATTTTTTGAGCAGTTCGTATGCTTCATCTCTTGTGATCATGGTGACCTCCTTAATATCAGAGCAGTGCTTCCACTGCGGCCTCTACCTTTTCCATGTCTTCCATGGGCTCGAACCTCCTGACGACGTTTCCTTCCCTGTCCGCCAGGAATTTGGTGAAGTTCCACTTGATCTCGGGGCTCTTCAGAAACTCTGAGCCGTAGAGCCTCTTTACCATGGACTTCATGGCGATGCCTTTGACGCTCCTGCCGAAGCCCCTGAAGCCCTGTTGTTCCTTGAGATAGCCGTAGAGCGGAAGCGCGTTTTCTCCGTTAACGTCGGATTTTTTCATCTGAGGGAACTGCGTATTGTACTTTAAGGTGCAAAACTCGTGGATCTCCTCGTCCGTCCCCGGCGCCTGACCCATGAACTGATTGCAGGGGATATCGATGATCTCCAGTCCCTTCCCGTGGTATTTTTCATACATTTCCTCGAGAGGTTTGTACTGCGGGGTATAGCCGCAGCCCGTTGCGGTGTTCACGATGAGTATGACTTTGCCTTCGAATTCTTTGAGGCTGAGCTCACCTCCGTCGGCCGTCGGAACGCTGTATTCATATATGGACATGTGGCACCTCCTTGTTTTCTTGCCTTGATTATGCGGGGCAAAACGGGCTTTTGTCAAGTTCTTACGGGAAAGTAAAATGTCAACCGGCGATTTACCACAGGTCCGCAAAATAACCATATTATGTGTATGAAAACAGACATGAAGCGCCACAGAAGCGCAAAAAACGAAAGGCGGTATAGAAATATGACTAAGAACACAGAGAAACTTACAAACAACATCACTGAACTGGTATTCATCCTCGACCGTTCCGGATCCATGGGCGGTCTGGAGAGCGATGTCATCGGAGGCTTCAACTCCATGATCGAGAAGCAGAAGGCCGAGGAAGGCGAAGCCTTCGTCACAACGGTCCTCTTCGACGACAGGATCGAACCTATCTATAACTCACAGCCCATCGGCACCGTTCCCGCAATGGACAGAAACACCTACTACGTCAGAGGCTGCACTGCCCTTCTGGACGCGGTGGGTTCCACCATCCTGGACGTTTCCAACCGCCAGGACAAGCTGGAGAGCGAAAAGAAGGCCGGGAAAGTCATCTTCGTGATCACCACGGACGGTCTTGAGAACGCAAGCCGCGAGTTCTCCCTGAAGCAGGTGAGAAACCTTATCTCCTCCAAGACCGAGGGCGGCTGGGAATTCGTCTTCCTGGGAGCAAACATGGACGCAGTGGGCGAGGCAGGCAAGATGGGCATCAGAGCATCCCGCGCGGGCAACTTCACAGCCTCTGCCGACGGCATAGATGCCTCCTTTGGCGCAGTCGGCGAGGTCGTGACCATGATGAGAGGCTGTGCGAAGATGAGTGACGTCGACGACAGCTGGAAGAAAAAGCTGAGATAGGCAGTCGTTACGACATAGCGAGGGGCGGCTCCGGCCGCCCTTTTGCCACACATTTGCCATCTCGGAGAGTATGTTGTAAAATCTACTTGTTTCAGGAAGGAGGAAACGCCATGGGAAGCGCCCATCTTACAACTGAACTGATCCGTTCGATCATGGAATACGTGGATGCCCGGTACGAATCGTCCGACCGGGTGACCTCCTATGAAGTGGAAGACGCCTCTCTGGATATTAATGAGGAGTTTTCGGGAGGATACAGGAGTATGCCGGTTCCCGGAGCAGCTTCCGCTGCGCAGGAATCATCCTTCGAGCCGGAGGTCTGCAAGTCATCAGCCCCCGCATCAAGGGAGAAAAAGCCCGCTTTCAGGAAACTTTTCTCCAAAAGAGCAGAAGAAGGTCTCAGGAAATACCATCCTGAGCCTGAGGCAGTGTCCGGATCCGTTTCGGAAAATCTGGAACCTGCTTTGATAATGGACAACGGCCTCGCCCCGGACATGTCCTTCAGCATGGGGAGCGCCCGCTCCCTCGAGGAACTGGTCAACAACCCCGGGGAATCATTCGCCGCAATGCTGTTCAGGCTCATCGACGAGAAGGGCCTAACCGATCCCGACGTGTACAACAAGGCCGGCGTCTCCCGCCAGACCTTCAGCAAGATCCGCTCCAAAGAGGACTACGCCCCCAGCAAGGACACGGTCATAGCCCTGGCCATGGCCCTGGGCCTCACGCTGGACGAGGTGCAGGATCTGCTGAACACCGCGGGCTTCGCCCTGTCCAACAGCTCCAAGTCGGACATCGTGATTTCCTACTTCTTCGATCACGACATGCACGACCTGGATCTTTTGAACGAGACTCTGTACGAAATGGGCTTCGCCGTGATCGGCGGGTAATGATCAAATCAATAAAAAAGCGCCCCGCGGGGCGCTTTTTCGTTGCCATAAAAATCTATATTCCCATGCCGAAGGCATCTCTGACACGTTTGAGGGTCCTGATGGATATCTCGTTGGCTCTCTCCGCTCCTTGGTTAAGTGCATCGATGAGCTCCTGAGAGTTTCTGATCTCGTTGAAGTTCTCCTTGATGGGGCGAAGGGCGTCCACCGTGACCTCGACCAGATCTTTTTTGAAGTCGCCGTAGCCGTGACCAACGTAATCCTTCTCCAGCTGTTCGATGGGACGGTTGGTCAGAGCGCTCATGATGGACAGCAGATTGCTGACTCCGGGCTTGTTCTCGACGTCATACCTGACCTCGCCCTCGGAATCCGTCGTCGCCTTCATAATAGACTTCTTGATCTTGTTGTCATCGTCTAAAAGCGATATACGACTATGCACGTTCTGTGCGGATTTCGACATTTTTTGGGTGGGATCGTCCAGCGCCATTACCCTTGCTGCGGACTTCATGAAACG